>CAYPRM010000005.1:0-65337 GCA_964413365.1 uncultured Lachnospiraceae bacterium
GACCATGCGAGGCTCTACGATTTCGGATTTTCCTCCTATGAGGCTGTCGAGCTTGAGCGTATAAATACGGTCGTTCCCGTTATTTCGGGCGTCTCTACGGAGGTTGGGGCAATATCGGAGCCTATCTCCGTGCTTCTCCCGAGGGAGAGGGGCGATATTCGGACTATTGTGGAGCTGCCGCACTTCATTTTTGCGCCGATAGGTTCGGGCGAGCAGATAGGTCAGGTCAAGTACCTGCTCGGAGACTCGGTGATCGCCACTTCTCCAATTCGGGCGAGCGGTGAGGTGTCCGAGATACGGTACACATTCAATCTTTTGAAATTTATTGAGGATCTTTTTTGGGAGCTATTAAGATGGATAGGATAAAGCTGCAAAAATATTTTACGGACTGCGGGGTGCTCTCGCGCCGTGCCGCCGAGGACGAGATCCGCGCAGGCAAGGTCAAGGTCAACGGTACCGTTGCCTCGATCGGCGACAGGATAGATCCAGAGCGTGACATAGTTGAATACAAGTCCCGTCGCATCGTACCGCAGAGATCCCGTGAGCACGTTTATATCGCGCTCAACAAGCCGCGCGGCATAGTAACGAGCATGCATGACGAAAAGGGGCGTCCGTGCGTCGGAGACCTCGTCTCGTGCGGTGTGCGTGTCTATCCCGTCGGCAGGCTCGATCTCAATTCGCAGGGCTTGCTCATTATGACAAATGACGGCGAGCTGACAAACAGGCTGACGCATCCTCGCCACAGCATACCGAAGATATACGAGCTCGACGTTGTTGGCTCGGTGAGTGCTGAGCAGCTTGAGGTACTCAACAGTTCAATGACGCTCGACGGCTATGTCCTCCTTCCTGTAAGGACGGAGCTTCTCAGGTCGGATGAACGCTTCACCACCCTGCGTATGACGCTTTACGAGGGTAGAAATCGCCAGATACGCCGTATGTGCGAGCAGGTCGGTCTGAAGGTCGCAAGGCTGAACCGCGTCGCGATAGGTGAGGTCCTTCTCGGTGATCTTCCACTCGGCAAATGGAGATACCTTACGCCTTCTGAAATTCAAAAGTTAAAATAAAAAATCGCTCCGAGGAGCGATTTTTATTTTTTATTTTTGGTAAGGAGTGCGACTCTGTCGTTATCCGAATAGTCCTTGAAAATCTTGCAATCAAAGCCCGACGATGCGGCGATATCCCTTATATCCTGCGCCTGATCGTAGCCTATCTCAAAGAGAAAAAAGCCGTCATTTGTGAGATACTGTGAATATTCCGCGACGATCCTGCGATAAAATACAGTACCGTCCTCGCCACCGTAAAGTGCGGCGTATGGTTCTCTTTTCACCTCGGGTGAGAGTGTCTCTATGACCTCGGGGCGGATGTACGGGGGGTTTGAGATCACGGCATCAAAGGTATCACCGAGCATCTCGCCGTCCTCGCAAAGAACATCAAGGCACACGAATCTCACGCGCGGCGAAGCTCCGTTAAGCTCGGCGTTCTGCTGTGCAAGCTCAAGCGTATCCTCAAATTTATCGACCGCCACGGCGGTAGTATCCTCCCTCTCTGCGAGAGTTGATATCGCTATACAGCCGCTACCCGTGCAGAGGTCAAGAAAATGTGCGCCGTGCGGAAGAAGGCGGATCGCATGCTCCACGACGTGCTCCGTATCGGGGCGCGGTATTAGGCATCGGTGATCCACCGCGTAGGTCTGGCGGTAGAAATCCCATTTGCCGACGATATACTGCAATGGCTCATGCTCAATGCGGCGTGCGATTGCGTCGGAGAGGCGTTTTTCGTTTCCGAGGTCTGCGTTTCTGTTTGAGAGGGCATATTGCAGAGGAATATCGGCAAGGCTTTCAACAAGTATTCTCGCCTCAGTCTCACAATCCTCGGGGGTAACTGCGCGCAGGGCGGACACGAGCTCATTATAATTCATATCTTCCTCAATAAATTTTAATAATTTTTTTGCTCAAAAATATTGCTTTTTTTGCGTATAAATGGTATACTGTAATTAGAAAATTATTATTGGAGGTTTATTCTATGGAAAAAAGAACAAACTACGGCAAGATCTTCGCCGTTACGCTGGCAGTGGTGGCAGGCTTTACTGCTATCGCTCTCGTTGTATACAAGCTTTTCGTGAAGGACCTCGCCAAGGTCTATGCACACGACGAGGACTGCGATGAGCTCTTCTCTGAGGGAGATGACAACTGCGAGTGCGAGTGCGTCCAGTGCGACGAGCCCGTAGCAGACACACCCGTCGAGGAATAACTGCACAGCCGTGATCAAAGAGCCTTTCTTTCGAAGGGCTCTTTTTTCTTTTATTCAACTTATTTTAACGCTTCATAAGCTTTTGCGCACGCACATCTGTGCCAGAAAAGAACAGAACGGTATATTCGCCGAGCAGACGGCTCGCTATGCGATCGTTATACTTCTTCAAAAGGTCATCCTTCGAGAAATTGGTGCTGACGACAGTCGGCTTTTTTCTGCTGAGGCGGTCATTGAGCAATCCGTAGAGCGTCGAGACGGTGAACTGATTGATTATCTCCGTTCCGAGGTCATCTATTATAAGCAGGTCGCACTCGTAGTAGCGTTCGATAAGCTCATTAGGCTCATTGGAATAGGTCTTGAACCTCTGCACCTCAAAGGTGGAGAAAAGGTCCGTCGCTCCCGTATAGAAAACGTCATTTCCACGCTCGATGACACGCTTTGCAACAGCACTCGACAGATGCGTTTTGCCGAGTCCCGTGCCGCCCATCATAAGTATGCTCTGCGACTCCCTCGGGCTAAAGGTATCCGCATAGCTCTGCAAGAACTCGTAATTTCTGCGCATCATTTCATACGCCTTAGGGCTTGACTTATAATAATCGAGCGAAAAGCTCTCAAAGGTCTGCTGTGCTATGAGCTCGCCGAAGCCGCTGTTCTCTATTCCCGCAAGGGTGAGTGCCTCACGCATGCAGGAGCACATTTTATTATCGACAAAGCCCGTATCGCTACATATCGGGCAGTCGTATTTCACGTCGGAATAGTCCTCGGGGTAGCCGTTATCACGAAGGATCTGTGCTCTCCTTGCCTGAAGGTCAAGATTTTTTCTTTTTACCTCGTCGAGCTTCTCGCGATAGCCCTCGCCCGAGAGAGAGGCGGAGAATATCTCAAGTCCCGCAAGGGATAGCTCCCTATCAATGGTCGCGACCTCGGGCAGGCGTGCGTGGAGCTCGCTCTGACGCATCTGCGCGCGCTCACGCGCTATGAGGTATTTCTGACTGTATTCGTCGTATATTCTTTTATAGATGGAATTATTGTAACCCATATCTGCTCCTATTTTTTATCTGCGTAGCTTCTTTCGATAGCCGCGTTAAAGAAATCGTCGATATTGAAGCTCGAGCCCTCCTCGGTGCGCTCGCTCTCACGCTGCGCGATAGCCGCCTCGGCATCCTCAAGCGTGCGGACTCCGTTTGTATACCATCTCTCGAGTATTGCGTGGGCGTAGGGTATCGAGGGCTTGCCTGTGGCGTTTATGGTGATATCATAAGCCTTCTCGATGATATCCGTGCCGTAGCCGAAGTCGCCCGACCACTTGCTTATGCAGGTCTTCTCCTTGGAGTTGAACTTTCTTGTGCCTATGCCGAACATCGACCTGATCTTGCCCTCAAAGCTTGCTCTTGCCTCTCTTGCGCGAAGCTCATTTTCAAGCGAGGGTGCGTCGGTATATCCGTCATCAAGGCAGGAGACGGCGAGCTTTTCTATGTATCTGAGCGATTTCTGCTCATTTTTAGCAGCGAAATGCATGAGCAGGATTATATAGTCATTATCCAGCCCAAAGTAGTCCACAAGTCCCATTATGACCTTGATATCCGCGGCAGTGAAGATCTTACCGAGGATGTTCTGGCACTCGTCGATGAGTCCCACGACCTGTGAGTGCCTTGCGAGCAGTTCATTCAGCTCGGCGCTCGTATACTGCGGAAGATCGCTGACTCTTGCACGCTTGGGCGTTTCCTGACGTCCTGAGTGCTCCTTTGCGCTCTCCTGCTTTTCCTTATCTGCCTTCTCTGTCTTTTCGGTCTTTTCAGTTTTTTCTGTCTTTTTCTCGGTGCTATCCTCGATCTCTGTGGAGGTCAAAATTCCCGTTCCGCGCCAAAATGCGATGGACGCGCTGACGTCCTCCTCCTCGCCAGACAGCACATCTGCGATGGCGGAAATGTAATTTCCCTCCCTATATTTTTCGGAGGATGCGATGAGCAGGAGCACCTTGAGGTCAAATTTTTTCGCCTTATCGACGTAAGAAAACGCCTCTGCAGGGAGAGCCGCAAGCCCCGTACCGTAATTTATAACGATCCTCGTTTTTTCCTTCTTTTTCATATCCGAAATGTCCGATCTGTCTTTATTTTTCGTCGGTGCTTCTGTGTGCAAGGCGGTAATTCAGCGTCATAAGTGAGTCTCCGAGGTGGACGTTCTCAACGATCACGCCGCCCTCGATGGAATCAAGCTCCTGACCTGTGAAATTCCATATACCGCCGATATCGGCGTCCGCTATTCTCTGCGCCATCTCGAGCGCATGATCCTTCGGCAGGGTGAGCACCGCCATATCAACGGTGTGCGTGGCGGCATATTTTTCGAAATCGTCCACGTGCAGGATCGGTATATCGTTTACTGTCGTGCCGACGAGCGATCTGTCAATATCGAATATCGCGACGATATCGACGCCCCTCTTCTCGAACATCTCGTTCTTCGCAAGGGCACGTCCGAGGTTTCCGCCGCCGATTATGACCGCCTGAAAGCCCGAGCCGACGCCGAGAAGCTCGCAGATCCTCGCATAGAGGTAGTTGACGTTGTAGCCGTAGCCCTGCTGTCCGAAGCCTCCGAAGCAGTTAAGGTCCTGCCTTATCTGGCTTGCGGTTATATTCATTCTGCGTGAGAGCTCGGCGGAGCTTATTCTCGACTTTCCCTCACGTATGAGTATCCTTAAGTATCTGAAATATCGCGGAAGTCGCTTTATGACCGCGTCGCTGATATTTTCCTTGAGCGTTATCGGCTCCTCGTTATTCAAATTTTCCATATCCTTCATTTTTTATGTCCTCACTTTTATTAGCATCGTTAAAATATTGGTTTTACACATCCGAGTGGGCGTAAAAGCCCTTTATTTATCGGGTTTTCCACAGTTTCCACAGAGTTTTCCACAGGTCACCTGTGGAAATTGCGTATTGGCGAACGTGTGTAGCGAAATTCAGTCGAGCGGTGAATACGCGCACGCATTAAGGCTCGTTGTGGCGAGATTTCCTCTCTGAAATTCATAATATCCTGCAAGTGCGATCATCGCTCCGTTATCTCCGCAGAGGGATCTGTCGGGCAGGACGAATTTCACGCCACGACGCTCGCAGAGTCTTGACACGCTTGAGCGCAGGTGGGAATTTGCCGCAACGCCGCCCGATATCGCAAGGGACTGTGCTCCGCTCTCACCAAGTGCCGCGTCGAGCTTTTCGGTAATGGCTCTGACCACCGTATCGGTATACGATGCGGCGACGTCGGCATAGCTTATGGGAGTTCCCTTTTGCGTGCTTGAATTTATATAGTTGAGTGCGCTCGTTTTCAGTCCTGAGAAGGAGAAATCGAGGTTATCGCCATGGAGTGCGGGGGACGGGAATTTTATCGCCTTGGGATCGCCCTCGTAGGCGAGCTTATCAAGTGCCGCGCCGCCCGGGTACGGCATTCCCATTACTCTTGCTATCTTATCAAAGGACTCGCCTGCCGCGTCGTCGCGCGTCGTACCGAGCTCCTCAAAATCCGCATAGTCGCGCACGCGGTATATTGCGGTATGTCCGCCCGAGACGACGAGTGCGAGGAAGGGTGGCTTGAGCGTTGGATCTGCAAAATACGCCGCCGCAACGTGTCCCTTCACATGATCCACAGGGACAAGGGGGATATTATTTGCAAAGGCAAGGCTTTTCGCAAAATTGACTCCGACGAGCAACGCGCCGATGAGCCCCGGGGATGCGGTTACCGCTATTGCTCCGAGGTCGTGCAGGTCTATTTCTGCGACGTCAAGTGCCTCGTGCGTTATCCTTGAGACTGCCTCGATATGGGCGCGGCTCGCTATCTCGGGAACGACTCCGCCGTACAGACGGTGGACATCTATCTGCGAGGCGATGATATTTGAACGTATATGGGGCGTGCCGTCGACTATCTCGACCACAGATGCGGACGTTTCGTCGCACGAGCTCTCCATTCCTAAAATGTACATTTTTATGATACTCCGTTAATGCTTGATTATTTTATACTTATATTTCCTTCACCATGATGAGTGCGTCCTCACGCGGTGCGGAATAAAAATTTCTTCTCTCGCCTACCGTGGCAAAGCCGAGAGAGGAATACAGCTCGATCGCCGCAGAATTGCTCCTTCTGACCTCAAGGGAGACGGTGGCTATACCTCTTTTCTCACACTCCGAGAGTACGAGTCCCATAACATCGCGTGCAATTCCCTGCCTGCGGAACGAGATATCCGTGCCGAGGTCGATTATCTGTGCCTCGTCGAGCACGAGCATGACCGTGCAATATCCCACGGGCGCTTCATTCTCAAGGCAGACAGCGCAAAAGCCGCCCTCGCCGCAAAATATTCCGAGTGCCTCCACACTGCGAGCGTCGCCGAATATCTCGGTCTCCATTTTTGCAATGCTCTCGAGTCTATCCGACGTGGCTATCATCAGCTCTCGCATATCAATAGCCAAAGCTTCCCGAGAGGGAGTCGTCGTTATCTATCCATTCGTTTACGTCGATCACGCGGAAGCTCTGCTTATCGTCACGGACGACGACGTAGGAGATGCCTGCGTTTATGACCTGACGCTTGCACATCATACAGCTCGTACAGCCTGCTATGAGGGAGTCATCCGTCGGATCGACGCACGCCATATAGAGCGTTGCACCAAGCATCTGATCACGCGGTGCGGCGATGATGGCGTTTGCCTCGGCGTGCACCGATCTGCAGAGCTCGTACCTCTCTCCGCGCGGAATACAAAGCTTCTCACGCATACAGTACTTAAGCTCATTGCAGTTTTTTCTGCCTCGGGGCGCGCCGTTATAGCCCGTCGATATGATGACGTCATTCTTCACGATTATTGCGCCGTACTTTTTACGCATACAGGTGCTACGCTCAGCGACCGTCTGCGCGATATCGAGATAATAATTTTCCTTTGAGATCCTGTCCATATTCTTCTCCGTTCAGGGTGTGCACATATTTATACATAGTATATTATAAAATAAACCGACGATAAAATCAAGGGGTTTTTGAAATTTCGGCAAAAAAAGAAAAAAAGAGCCAAAAAGGCTCTCTTTTATCTGCGATCAGTTCGCAAAAACGGTAATCCTGCCACGAGTAAGCTCGCTGATGATGTCGAGCACCGCAAGAACGAAATTTCCAACACCCGTAACGAGTCCGAGAATACCTACCACGAGGGTAACGATATTCTTGTTTTCAAGGAATCTAATTATCCTGTATATGGGAGAGATAAATGCTCCGGCGAAAAGAAGGAGAATGATCTTAGCCCAAAGAGGAAGATCCTCAAAATACTCAGTGATTTTCTTGTCCATTTTCAATACCTCCTGTATATATTTTGCTTTAACACACGTTATTTTAATATATTTTATCAAAAATGTCAATAGAATTAAAAAAATTTATTTATTTTTGCCAATAATATTTGATAATTTATTGACAAATACCGACTGTTTGTGATAAAATTAGTGTATATCATATAAAGAAAGGAATCTTTATTTTATGGAAAAACTCGATCCAAAATACTCAGCCCTGTTTGAGCCTTGGAAAATCGGTAATGTCGAGATCAAAAACCGCATAGTAATGTGCCCCATGGGCGGTACTTCCCTTTTCGGTTGGTTCGAGCTCGGCGGCTGCCACTTTGACAAGGAGGCTGCAAAGCTCTTTATTGAGCGTGCCAACAACAATGTTGGCCTTATCATCCCCGGTATCGCTCCCCTTCGCGACACCTTCTGGGGCAAATGGCTCTGGCAAAACCCGAAAATGTTTGATGAGCTCAGGGAGTTTATGGACGAGATCCATAAGACCGGTGCTAAGCTGTTCATTCAGCTCACCGCCGGAATGGGACGCTCTTGGGCTATAACCGAGTCCATCGCTCCTCTCCACAAGAACAAGCTCACACGCGCCATCATCAAGCCCGTTATCGACACGAGCCACGAGCTGGCTTCTCCCAGCCCTCAGCCCTCACGTTGGGCTCCCGACATCACCTGCCCCGAGATGACCGTAAAGCAGATCCACGAGATCATCGAGGCTTTTGCAAAGACGGCTAAGCTCTGCAAGGACGCAGGCGTCGACGGCGTTGAGGTGCACGCAGTTCACGAGGGATATCTTCTTGACCAGTTCGCTATCGAATACTTCAACAAGCGCGATGACGAATACGGCGGCTCGTTCGAGAACCGCTTCCGCTTCGCCGCTGAGGTCGTAAGCGCTATCAAGGACGAGTGCGGAACGGACTTCCCCGTTTCCCTTCGTTACTCCGTTGAGTCCAAGCTCAAGGATTTCTGCTACGGTGCTATGCCCGGTGAGGAATACACCGAGATCGGCAGAAATATGAAGGAGAGTGAGAGAGCGGCAAGATATCTTCAGGATGCAGGCTACGATATGCTCAATGCCGACAACGGCACATACGACTCGTGGTACTGGGCTCATCCGCCGATGTACATGCCCGAGAACTGCAACCTCGATGATGTTGCACACATAAAGAAATTCGTTAACATACCCGTTGTCTGTGCAGGCAGAATGGATCCCGAGGTCGGTGCACGCGCCGTCGCCGAGGGCAAGATCGACGCTATCGGCGTTGCACGTCAGTTCCTGACTGATCCCGAGTGGGTAACCAAGCTCGTTGAGGACAGGATCGAGGACATAAAGCCCTGTATCTGCTGCCACAGCGGCTGCTTCAACTTCTCGTCCTCCAAGGGACACGCCAACACGCAGGATCTCACGGACACCATGGGACTTGCACGCTGTGCTCTCAATCCCGAGACGATGCAGTCGAAGAAATATTACGTAAAGCCTGCCAAGAGGTCCAAGCACGTTGCCATCATAGGCGGCGGTATAGGCGGCATGGAGGCTGCTATACTCTGTGCTAAGCGCGGACACACCGTAACTCTTTACGAAAAGACCGACAAGCTCGGTGGCGTATTCATCGCCGCTGCCGCTCCCTCCTTCAAGGAGAAGGATCGTGCGCTCATCGCGTGGTATAACCGCGAGATCGGAAGATACCCCGAGATAGATATAAGACTTAACACCGAGGTCAAGAGCATTAAGGATATCAAGGCTGACGAGATCATAGTTGCTACGGGTGCTAAGCCCCGCAAGCTCCACGTCAACGGTGCTCATACAGCCATCGAGGCTATTGATTACCTCCTCGGCAAGCGCGAGGTCGGAGACAGAGTCGTCGTTATCGGCGGCGGACTCACGGGCTGTGAGATCGCTTATGACCTCTACCTCAAGGGCAAGAAGCCCATTATCGTTGAGGCTCTCGACGACCTTATCACCACTCCAGGCATCTGCCTTGCAAACACAAGCTTCTTGCGCGACTTCTTCAAGACGAACAACGTTCCCGTTCATCTTGAAACGAGCGTCTGCCAGATCAAGGACGACGGCGTTGTTGTTAAGCACAAGGACGGCAAGTATGAGACGCTCCGCTGCGACAGCGTTATAACGTCCATAGGCTACAATCCTGCTCCCATTGGCGACTCGTTCGGCGCACACGTTATCGGCGACGCTGAAAAGGTCGGAAACCTTCGTTCCGTTATTTGGGGCGCTTGGGATGTGGCAATGAAGATATGATCTCTTGACGAAAGGAAATATTATTATGGTATTAACTAACGAACAGAAAGCCATACTTAACGGCGAGCGCGGCGAGGCTCTTGCCAAGGTAATGGAAACAGTCGTTCGCTACGGTGAGCTTTTCGGTGCTGAAAAGCTCGTGCCCGTAACGAGCAAGTACAATCACCTTGTAACGAGCTTTGGTCTTAAGATGATGAAGCCCGTATTCGACCTCATGCAGCAGCTCATAGATGCAGGCGTGGTGAGCGGTCAGCAGTTCTCTGTCGATCCCCGTCCGCTTGACAAGAATGTTCCCCAGAACCTTCTGCAGACATTGGTCTTTGATGCATTTATGTACTCAAAGCAGGATTTCTACGAAGGTCAGCTCAAGTCCCTCGGTATCATGAACGACAGCGCATACACCTGCGCGTGCTACCTTGATCAGGTCGGCAACAAGCCCCAGAAGGGCGACGTTCTCTCGTGGGCAGAGTCAAGTGCGGTCGTTTATGCAAACTCCGTGCTCGGCGCAAGATGCAACCGTAACTCGGGTATCATTGATATCATGGGCTCGATCGTCGGATATGTTCCCTATTTCGGACTTCTCACCGACGATGGCAGACGTGCTACATGGGTGGTCGAGATCAAGACTACAAAGAAGCCCGAGGCTCAGCTCCTCGGCTCGGCTATCGGCATGAAGGTCATGGAGGACGTTCCCTACATTAAAGGACTTGACAAGTGGCTCGGCACGGAGCTTGACGATGCGGCTTGCACGTATCTCAAGGATTTCGGCGCGGCTACGGCGTCCAACGGTGCTGTTGGACTTTATCACATCGACAATCTCACTCCCGACGCAAAGGAGCTCGGTGAGAGCCTCATCTGCGAGGGCGCTAAAACTTATGTGATCGACGACGCGGAGCTTCAGAGAGTTTACGACTCCTACCCCGTGATCTGGAAGAACCCCAATGCAAAGCCCAAGCTCTGCTTCATGGGATGTCCTCACATGAGCCTTGAACAGCTCAAGTCATGGACGGTACGTCTTGAGGAGGCACTTGAGGCGGCAGGAAATGATAAGGTGGTAATACCCACGGTATTCACGAGTGCACCCGGCGTTATTGCAGAGTTCGAAAAGACCGAATACGCCGCTCGCCTCAAGAAAACGGGCGTTATCCTCTCCTATATATGCCCTCTTATGTATATGAACAATCCTCTCTGCGGAAAGATGCCCGTAATAACCTCGTCCAACAAGCTCCGTACATACACAACGGCGCGCTACTACACGGATGACGAGATCCTCGTACAGATAACGAAAGGGGGAAAGTAATATGAAAACATTTAAGGGTAGAATAGTTGCCCCCGGCAACGTTACAGCGGAGGCTGTGGTATCCCACAACGGTCTGAACACGCTCGCCTCCTTCCAGAAGGCTCTGCAGTTCGGCGACAAGAAGGCTACCTGTGGCGACCAGAACAACCCCGATCTCTACAACAAGCAGATGGCAGGTAAGGCGCTCTGCCTTCCTCAGACCATTGGCTCGACGACGGGCGGACTCGTTCTCTACTGCGCATGCGCTATGGGACGTCAGCCTGCGGCTATGCTCTTCTCCATGCCCATCGACTCCCTCGCGGGTGCGGGCGTTATCCTCGCCGACGTTTGGCTCAAGGATGAGAAGGCGCACATGGCAGTTGTCGACTCCCTTGGCGATGAGTTCCTGAATTACGTTAAGGACGGAATGTCTATAACCGTTAAAGAGGACGGAACGGTCGAGGTTGGATAATCACAAAAATTTAGGGCTGAGTCAAAGCTCAGCCCTATTTTTGTTTAGTTCAATTTTGTCATATATATATCATATAAGATGTATAAACTTTAAGATTATTGGGAGTTTTTAGATGCATTGTTTGCAAGATCAAGAAATTTTGTGAAAATATTGACCTTTACTTGAACAAGTGATATAATATAGACATTAGAAATGGCATCCTATATGATAAGGATGCCATTTTTTATAATGTAAAAGGCACAAAAAGTGCGAGCCGTGTAGCTCGCACTATATTCATTCCTCAAGCTGTCTGCCGAGGAAGCCTGCGGCGGTGCTTATGAGTCTGTTCTCCGTCTCCTGTCCGAGGTTGTTTTTGCCGTAGCCGTCGAGGGCCTTGAGCGATGCCACACACCCGATAACGTCGCCGGAGCTGACTATCGGCATAGCACAGCTGACGTAATGTGCGTAGCCCTCGCCGATGGGCATTATCCTCTCCTCACCCTCTCGGTGGAGGAATATGCTCCTTCCCTCCATCACCCTCTCAAGATCCTGCGAGAGGGGCTTCTCCAGATATTCCTTTCGCGGAACGCCTGCACACGCGATCACCTCGTCCCTGTCGCAGATCAGCACCTCCATCTCGCAGACCTTATGCAGTGTATCGGCGTACTGTGAGGCAAAGCCCGTCAGCTCGCCTATCGGGGAATATTTCTTGAATATTACCTCGCCCTCTCTGTCGGTGTATATCTCGAGAGGATCGCCCTCGCGTATGCGCATCGTCCGCCTTATCTCCTTCGGTATGACCACGCGCCCGAGGTCGTCGATGCGGCGGACTATTCCCGTTGCTTTCATATATATTTCTCCTTTATTCTTTATCAAGATATTAAGATCAGATCTTCAGGCATTAGTATCTGTAAGAATGGAGAAAATTATGCCTTTTTTCGGCATTTGAATTTCAAAAATTCGCATTTTACGGAGATTTTCGGCAAAAACGAGTCATATCGCAGTAATATATCATATTAAAAAATCGACTCCCATAGTGGGAGTCGATCAATTTTTGTTTTATTATTTTCTGATGGTCGTCTGCGTTTCCTTACCGAAGATATGCACTGCGTCGAGGTCGAGGTCGAAATAGACCTTATCTCCACGTGTGGGGTTGCGCTTTACCTTTACGCTTGCGGTGATCGCTGTGGGCGATGCATCGAGAGTGGTCTCGCCGTACTCGTCAAGGTTTGCATAGACGATGGTCTCATTACCGAGAGCCTCGATGACCTCTACTATGCACTCAACGCTCGAGCCCTCAACGTATGTATCGGAGAGCTTTATATCTCCGGGACGTATACCGAGGACGATATCAAGTCCGTCGCCGATCTTATCTACATCAAACTTAGCGAGCACGTCAGCAGGAAGCTTGACAGTCTTATCATTTGCGAATACGATCCTGCCGTCGCGAGTGATATGTCCGTCAAAGAAATTCATCTGAGGTGTGCCGATGAAGCCTGCAACAAATGTATTTACGGGATGATCGTAGAGCTCCTGCGGAGCACCGATCTGCTGAATAAAGCCGTCCTTCATTACGACGATACGTGTACCCATGGTCATAGCCTCGACCTGATCGTGTGTAACGTAGATGAACGTTGCGCCGAGCTTATCGTGAAGCTTGATTATCTCACTTCTCATTGCCGCTCTGAGCTTTGCATCGAGGTTCGAGAGGGGCTCATCGAGCAGGAACACCTTGGGGTTTCTGACGATGGTTCTACCGAGTGCGACTCTCTGACGCTGACCGCCCGAGAGAGCCTTCGGCTTTCTTCCAAGGTACTCCTCGATACCGAGTATCCTTGACGCCTCCATTACCTTATCGTCGATCTCACTCTTAGTGAGCTTTCTCATTATGGGGATCTCCTCGCCCACCTCGTTGAGAATGGGCTCGCCGCTCTTATCTCTCTTGACATCGGGCACCTTACGGAGTTTAAGACCGAACGCCATATTATCGTAAACGGTCATGTGGGGATAGAGTGCATAGTTCTGGAACACCATTGCGATATCCCTATCCTTGGGCTCAACATCATTGACAAGTGTATCATCAATGTAGATCTCGCCGTCGCTGATCTCCTCAAGACCTGCGATCATACGAAGCGTTGTGGATTTACCACAGCCCGACGGTCCTACGAACACGATGAATTCCTTGTCCTGAATTTCCATACAGAAATCCGATACTGCAGGTCTCGGCTCTTCACCCTTTTTGAGTGCCTGATTCTCATAGACCTTGTACACGTGCTTAAGTGTTACGGTTGACATATTAAATTTTCTCCTTCTGCCGCGTTCTCTCGGTCGCTGATTCCGTGGCGAAATTACTGCCACAGCGATTTTCCTCAAACGCAATGCTACGCTTATTATACATCTTTTTTTCCTCTCTGTCAACGACGTTTTGCCATTTTTCGGTTAATTTGATGGGTGAGAACAAAATTTCGTCGTTTTTCACAATTTTCATCACCTGATTTTATACAAAAAAGCCTCACGGTGTGAGGCTTTTCTTTTGTGTTTTGGGGTTTTACATTGCGTCGACCTTGATCTCTCCGTCCTTTATGTCAAGAGAAATTATAGAGATGGTCCTATCATAATCGGCGATGACACGCTCGGCGATGGCGTCCTCGATATGAGTCTGGATATATCTTCTCATATTTCTTGCTCCGAATTTTGCGGAATAGGAGCTCTGTGCGACGAAGGTGAGCGTTTCGGGGGTATATTTTAGCTCGATGCCCTTTTCGCCGAGAGCCTGTGCAAGCTCGCAGAGCATGATATCCGCGATGCCCTCAAAATCCTTTCTTGTGAGCGAGTTAAAAGTGATTATCTCATCTACGCGGTTGATAAATTCGGGGCGCAGGAAGTCCTCGAGTGCCTTCATGGTGCGTGCCTCGTTCATCGAGGTATCCTCGGAGGCAAAGCCTGCCTTGCCAGAGCCGCCCGACGAGCCTGCGTTGGTCGTCATGACGAGGACGGTATTTTCGAAGTTTATAGTTCTTCCCTGTGCGTCCGTTACCCTACCGTCATCAAGTATCTGAAGGAGGACATTGAGCACGTCGGGATGCGCCTTCTCTATCTCGTCAAAGAGTATGACGGAATACGGTCTGCGGCGGATCTTCTCGGTGAGCTGACCTGCCTCGTCGTAGCCGACGTATCCAGGAGGCGCTCCGATTATCTTGGAGACGGAGTGCTTCTCCATAAATTCCGACATATCGAGGCGTATGAGCGTCTCGGGCGAGTGGAAGAGGTCGTTTGCAAGCTGTTTTACGAGCTCCGTTTTGCCTACGCCCGTGGGGCCTGCGAATATGAACGAGACGGGCTTTCTCTTATAGGATATGCCTGCTCTGTTTCTCTTTATTGCACGGCAGATCGAGCTTACCGCTCTATCCTGTCCGATTATATGTGTTTTGAGCCTTTCCTCGAGCCTATCTATCTGCTCGTACTCATTTGCGCTGACGGTGAGTGCAGGAACGCCCGTCCAGACCTCCACGACCTCTGCAAGCTCCGCTTCGGTAAGGGTTATGCTCTCGTTCGCACCGTCGACCTCGGCAAGCTCCGTCGAGAGCTTGAGCTCGTTCGATTTGAGCTTAGCGATCCTCTCGTAAGCGTCCGCATTATCGGGGGAGTCGGGGGGTGTTGCCTCAAGCTCCTCCCTCTCCTTCTTTATATTAAGAAGCTCCTCACGTATCTCAAGGCTCCTTCCTATGCCTGCGCTGCTCAGTGAAAGCTCTGCTGCCGCCTCGTCGAGCAGGTCTATCGCCTTATCGGGCAGATATCTGTCCGTGATGTACCTCTCGGAGAGGACTACTGCGCGTCTGAGTATGCTATCGGGAATCTTTATTGAATGGAATTCCTCGTAGTAATGCTTTATTCCCCTGAGCATCTCGACGGTCTCCTCAAGGGAGGGCTCCTCGACTCTCACGGGCTGGAAGCGACGCTCGAGGGCGGAATCCTTTTCGATATATTTACGGTATTCATTGAGAGTGGTAGCGCCGATGACCTGTATCTCTCCACGGGAGAGTGCGGGCTTGAGCATATTTGCGGTGCTGACGCTTCCCTCGCTATTGCCTGCGCCGACGATATTATGCACCTCGTCGATAACGAGTATGATATTGCCGTCCTCCTTGACCTCACGAAGAAGTCCGAGAAGTCTGCTCTCGTACTGACCTCTAAACTGCGTTCCTGCGACAAGTGCAGTGAGGTCGAGCAGGTGGAGCTCCTTATTTTTGAGCTTATAGGGTACGTCGCCTCTGACGATCCTCTGTGCGAGTGCCTCCGCTATTGCGGTCTTACCAACGCCAGGCTCGCCTATGAGGCAGGGGTTATTCTTTTGGCGTCTTGAGAGTATCTGAATGACACGTGCGAGCTCTCTTTCCCTGCCCACTATCGCATCAAGTTTGCCCTCTCTCGCCTCTCTGTTGAGGTCCTTGCAGTAGGTATCAAGGTACTTTCTCTTCTTATCCTTCTGCTTTTCCTCGCCCTGTCCTCTTGCGCCTGCGCCCTCTACATTGGGCTTATTCTCAGGCTTTGAGGAATTATTAAAAAGCTTCTGCAGGTCGATGGCGGGTGCGCGTGCCTCGTCGTCGCCGTCGCCGTCGCTGTCGTCCTCGTCGTCCATCATTGTAGGAAGGTCTCCGCCCTCCTCCATAAGTTTTGCGACCTCGTCCTCCATTCCTGCAAGGTCTTCGCCGTTTATTCCTAACTTATTCATCATATCGCCAAGCATATTATCGAGCGGAAGTCCGAGCTCCTTAGCGCAGGAGATGCAAACGCCCTCATTCGTCTTTTCGCCGTTCTCAAGCTTGGTTATAAAAACGACTGCCATCCTCTTATGGCATCTTGAGCACATGATCATATCTGTAATACCTCCTTGGGTAGTATATCCTTTATTTATATTGATCTTATCTTGTGAAAAGTCCTATTTTATAGATCAGTCTTGTTATCAGCGTGCCCTCCACAAGATCTGCACCGAGCACGAGCATCGCAAGGCACGCAAGCGCGCTCAGGTAGAAGTACGCATCGAACGCTCCGAGCACAAAGCCGAGCGCTTTATTGATCCCGTTGAGGACGGGAAGCCTGAAGATCTTATCGAGCACCCACACTCCGACCGTGCAGAGCAGGAATGTGATCACGAACACCGCGACATAGGAGGCGATGCTCGAAATGACATCTATGAGCTTATCCTCCATTCTCTTGCCGACCTCACGTGCCGCCTCGACGCCCTCTGCCTCGGTCTGCTCAAAATATTTTCTGACGGTATCCGTCGGAATGAGCTTTGAGAAGGGCTCGGGGACGCTGCTTATCATACTGTCAACGTCAAGCTGCTCACCGCTCTCCTCGGCTCTTTGTACGAGTGCGGAGGATATTTTTCCGTCGATCATATCCGAGACGAAAAGATCTCTGCAAAATCCTGTAAGACTCGAGCCGAGAAGGATCGTTACGAGCACGACGATAATCATTCGTGTGCCTGCAAAAAAGCTCTTTATAAATCCGCGCTTGACGGTGATGCAGATAACGAGCACCGCAACCGCGACCATAACAAGGTCAGCAATGATCTGATATACGTTCATAATTATACCTCCACTCACACGTTTATCTTTCCCACAAGAGTGGGAATATATTTTTATTTCACACTTTTTACCGCCTCAGTAAACCACCTTATTCAGGTAGAGTCCGCAAGCAGGTACGGTAGGCCCTGCGCCCGAGCGCTCGCCTCTCGCTATTATCCCGTCGATATCCGAGGGCTCAAGCCTGCCCGATCCGACAAGAAGGAGCGTTCCCGTCATTATACGCACCATATTATACAGAAATCCGTCAGCGGCGACCTTGAATATCACCGTATCGCCCTCACGCTCGACGGAGGCGTACATAACGGTCCTCTGTGTATCGACTATCCTTGAACCACTCGCCATAAATGCCGAAAAATCGTGCGTGCCGCAAAGGTGCTGTGCGGCGGCGTTCATTCTCTCCACATCCGCCTCGCTATAATGCGTGGGAACGTAGTATGCTCTATCGGCAAGGAAGGGATCCCTCACCTCTGAGTTAAGTATCTTATATATGTATTCCTTATATTTCACGTCATATCTCGGGTGGAAGCTATCCTCGACCTCACAAGCGGAGAGAACGGCGATATCCGAGGGCAGGACGGAATTATATGCCACGGGCACGCTCTGCATGGGAATGGTACAATTAAGAGTTCCCTTACCTCTCTCGGATATGCAGGCGAAAAATTCATTTGCGTGCACTCCGCTATCGGTACGGGAGCAGCCCACGACGTCGCACTCAAAGCCAAAGAGCCTTGCGGACGCCTCATTGAGCGCGCGCTGTACCGTCGGAACGTCCGACTGCACCTGATAGCCGTTATAGCCCGTGCCGAGAAAGCTTATTTTGAGCAAAAGCTTCATATCGTTACCTCACATATCAAAATGGCAATATTGCCGAGCCGAGTGTATCGACTGCGAGGATCAGAACGACAAATCCTGCGAAGCTCACAAGGCAGATGATATCATCCACACCGAATTTGAGCACCTTCATTCTCGTTCTTCCGACTCCGCCACGGTAGCAACGGCATTCCATTGCGGTCGCGAGGTCGAGCGCGTGTCTTATCGACGAGGAAAAGAGCGGTATGAGTATCGGTATGAGCGCCTTGGCACGCTGTATGAGTCCGCCGCTTGAGAAATCCGCGCCCCTTGCCTTTTGCGCACTCATTATTTTCTCCGCCTCCTCCATAAGTGTGGGGATGAAGCGCAGGGCGATGGTCATTATCATCGCAAAATCGTGCACGGGCAGACCGAGCTTTTTCAGGGGGTAGAGCAGCTGCTCGAGTCCGTCGGTGAGCGCTATGGGCGTTGTGGTATATGTGAGCAATATGCTCGTGCCTATGACGAGGACAAAAATCCTCGAGACGAGCAGGAGTGCATTTGCGATGCCCTCCGCATATATCTGCACAAATCCGAGCGAGATCAGAGGCTCGCCCTCGCCCGTTGACCAGAAAAGATTGACTATCGCGGTAAAGGCGATTATGAACATTACAGGTCTTACGGATCTCAACACGATCGTAACGGGTATGTGCGAGATGAGCACGAGAACGATGGCGGATATCAGCATAAGTGCCATCGAGAGCGCGTTATCGCACAGAAATACCGCGATTATATACACGATCGCCGCTATTATCTTCATCCTCGGATCGAGTGCATGTATTGGTGATGGGACAGAATAATACTGTCCGAGTGAGATGCTTTTCATTTATTTGCTATTTGCCTTTCGTTCGCGTATTAGTCTCATTATCTCCTCAAATGCCGCATCCTCGGTGTATATTCCTCTGTCGACGCTTATTCCGCGTGCGCATAGCTCGCACATGAGGGTGGTTATCTGAGGTACGGCAAGTCCTATCTCATCAAGCAGCTCCGCCCTCGAGAACACCTCGTCGCGAGTGCCGCTGAGGACTACCTCACCGTGGGAGAGGACTATTATATCGTCGCAGAGGCGTGCCATATCCTCCATGCTGTGGCTGACGATGATGACGGTCGCGCCCGTGCTCTCGCGGTATCTGAAAATGCCGTCAAGTATCATATCCCTACCGCGCGGATCAAGTCCTGCGGCAGGCTCGTCGAGCACGAGCACCTCGGGGCGCATGGCGATGACTCCTGCGATCGCAGCTCTGCGCTTCTGACCGCCCGAGAGGTCAAAGGGGTTTTCCGCAAGCACGCTCTCGTCAAGTCCGACAAAGGCAAGCGCTTCCCTTACCCTTTTCGATATCTCCTCCTCGCCAAGTCCCATATTTCTCGGACCGAAGGCGACGTCCTTCTCGACCGTTTCCTCAAAGAGCTGGTACTCGGGGTACTGCATAACGAGTCCCACGCGAAATCTGACCTTACCTATCTCCTTAGGTCTCTCCCATATATCCTCCCCGTCGAGGTAGATCTTACCCGAGGTGGGGGTTGCGAGTCCGTTAAGGAGCTTAAGCATAGTGCTCTTTCCCGAACCCGTATGTCCGATGATGCCCGTTATCGAGCCGGAGGCTATTTCTATATTTATATTTCTTAATGCTTCCTTACAGTAAGCCGTTCCCTTATCGTAGAGGAACGACACATTTTCAAGTCTTATATCCGCCATTATATCTCATTAAGTGCTCTTGCCAGCGCATCGGCGCACGATGTGGGTGTATAGCACTCTCCGTCTATCATTATTCCTTCCTCTCTGAGTCTGTTGACAAGCCCCACGCATTGCGGAACGTCGAGTCCGCACGCGGTGAGTCTGTCCGACTCCGAGAATATTTCGGCAGGTGTACCGTCCATAAGTATCTCCCCGTCGTTGAGCACGACTATTCTTTTCGCGCGCGCCGCCTCGTCCATATAATGCGTTATCATTATTACGGTAATGCCGTGCTCGCGGTTAAGTCGCTCGATGGTATTCATAATATCCCGTCTGCCGATGGGATCGAGCATTGCGGTCGACTCGTCAAAGATCATACAGTCGGGCTTCATCGCAAGTATTCCTGCGATGGCGATCCTCTGCTTCTGACCGCCCGAGAGCCTTGCAGGCTCATCCCTTGAGTAGCCGCTCATGCCGACGATCTCGAGTGCCTCGTTGACTCTCCTCCGTATCTCCGAGGACTCTATTCCGAGGTTCTCCGGACCGAACGCGACGTCGTCCTCGACTATCGTTGCGACGAGCTGATTATCGGGGTTTTGAAAGACCATTCCCACCCTTTTACGAAGCTCGAAAACGCCGTCCTCCGACATATCGGGATCGGTTATATCCTTGCCGTCGATATATATTTTACCCGAATCTGGCTCAAGTATCATATTCAAGAGCTTGGCGAGCGTCGATTTTCCCGATCCGTTATGACCGAGCACCGCAAGAAGCTCGCCGCGCTTTATTTCAAGATCTATATTCTTCAGGACGGGGGATCTTGTGCCATTATCCTCCTCGTAGGAGGCGCAGAGATGCTCTATCCTGATGTATGAATCCGAATTCACAGTATTACTACCTTCCGTTTGATTTTTCTTTTTTATTTTGCTTTTTGCTATCTCGCCTGCCATCTTGCGCTCGCGCCGCAGGGCATATATCCGCCCGTATGCTTTACGGGAAGTGCAAGCTCGCCTGCCTCACAGCTACCGCCGCGCTGTGCGGTTATATGGAGGTCGAGGATATATTTCATAGTAAGAGGTGAGAGCCCCGTGGTATAGGAATTTATGAGGAAGAACAGTGGCTCATCCGAGAGGAGCTGTGAGGTCAGAGCGACGAGTCCGTCAACGCTCTCCTCTATCTTCCAGACCTCGCCCGAGGGGCCTCTGCCGTAGGACGGGGGATCCATGATTATGGCGTCGTATTTATTTCCCCTTCTTATCTCCCTCTCGACAAATTTCTTGCAATCGTCGACGATATAGCGTATGGGTGCGGACTCAAGCCCCGAGAGTCTTGCGTTCTCCTTTGCCTGTGCGACCATTCCCTTAGCAGCATCGACATGGCACACGGATGCTCCTGCACTCGCCGCGGCGACAGTTGCACCGCCCGTATATGCAAAGAGGTTGAGCACCCTTATAGGTCTGCCTGCATCTCTTATCAGCGAGCTGAACCAATCCCAATTCGCCGCCTGCTCGGGGAAAAGTCCCGTATGCTTGAATCCCATCGGACGCAGGACGAAGGTGAGCGTGCCGTAGCTTATCGTCCACTCCTCGGGGAGCTGCTTTTTTACCCAGCCACCGCCGCCCGAGGACGATCTGCGGTAAATGCCGTCGGCTCTTTTCCACTCGGGGGCTTTGCTATCCGCGCTCCAGATTATCTGAGGATCGGGGCGGATGAGGATATGCTTTCCCCATCTCTCGAGTCTTTCTCCGTCATTTGCGTCGATCAGGGTATAGTCCCTCCAATTATCTGCACACCACATATTAATAGACCTTTCCGTAAGTTTGCTTTTTGTTATAGTATTTCGATATACGAGAGCTGCCTGCGTGGGCGTGGCAGATCGCTATTGCGAGGGCATCCGCCGCATCGTCGGGGCGTATCTTCTCCTTGATATTGAGGAACGCCTGCACCATGGTGATGACCTGATTCTTCTCCGCTCTGCCGTAGCCGACGATACTCTGCTTTACCTGTAGGGGGGTATATTCAAATATCTCGACGCCGAGCAGCTCGGCACAGAGCAATATCACGCCCCTCGCCTCCGCAACGGCTATACCCGTCTTTTGGTTGGTATTCCAAAACAGCTCCTCGACTGCCATAGCATCGGGGTGGTATTTTTCTATTATCGCCTTAAGCTCGCGGTATATGGTGGCGAGCCTTTTCTCCGTGTCCGTATGCGCAGGAGTGGTGATAACGCCGTACTCGAGCGTTCTGAATTTTGATGCGTTATAGTCAATGACGCCAAAGCCCACTATCGCCACGCCCGGATCTATGCCAAGAATTATCATTTCTACCTCCAGATACACATACTTAATCAATTTATCATTATATCACAGCTATATGAAAAAGTCAAACATTTTTAATGAATGGAGCATCAATTTTCGGTTATATTTTTGAAAATTTACGCCCTGCGGTGTCCGAGGTGGCAGAAATGCTTCAAAAAATCGGAAAATATGCGAAAATCTGTGTTTTTACCATTTACTTAACGGATTTTTTGTGATATAATATATTTGTATACGGTCTTTCGGAGGTATACCGAGGAGGTGGCACGCAAAATATGAAGATAATCAAGCTATTTGTCGGAGACGTGGTGGAATTGAAGAAAAAGCACCCGTGCGGCTCGGACAGGTTCAAGATACTGCGCGCAGGAAGCGATGTTCGCGCGATCTGTCTCGGATGCTCGCGTGACGTTACAGTCGACAGGGTGAAATTCGAGCACTCGATCAAGAGGATCGTGTCCTCCGCCGATACAGAAGCTATATAAAACAAGTCTAACAAATCAAACGGAGATCAAAATATAAAATGAAATTCAAAAATCCATTCAAGACTCTACGGGACAACCAAGGACTTATGACGGTGAAGGCGGAATACGGGTATCTTACGAGCTCGTTCTTTATTCCTGCCATAATAATGCTGGCTATATACCTCGCGATAGGTCATAAGCCGCTTGGAGATCAGTCCGTGCTGACGCTCGATCTCAACGCTCAGTATGTTTATTTCTACGAGGCTCTGCGTGAATTCGTATGGGGGGACGCCTCCCTGCTCTACTCCTTCTCGCGCTCGCTCGGCGGAGAGTTTATGGGAATATATGCGTACTACGTAGCAAGTCCGCTCTCGTATATCGTTTGTCTTTTCCCGAAGTCGATGATGCTCTTTGCACTCCTTACGATAATCGTCGTAAAGATAGGTCTTTGCGGTCTTTCCTTCGGCTTCTATCTTCACAAGCAGACGGACACGCCCGACAAGGGGGCGATAGTGCTCTTCTCAACGATGTACGCGCTGAGCTCCTACGCTATAACCTACCAGAACAATATAATGTGGCTCGACGGGCTTTTCCTTCTGCCGATACTGACCTACTCGATAGAGCAGCTGATCAAGCGCGGAAAATACAAGCTCTATGTTGCGGTGCTTGCGCTGATGATGATGAGCCACTACTACATTGGGTATATGATGTGCTGGTACACGCTGTTCTGCTTCTTCTTCACCTATTTCAAGGACAGCGACAGAACGCTTGTGAATCCCACAGGCAGAAAATTTAATTTTATAAAGACTCTTTCAAAAATGTGCGGTGCGACCGTGCTCGGGATCGGAATATCGGCATTTATGATCTGCACGGCGTACTACTCCCTGCAGTTCGGCAAGAGCGATTTCTCCGAGCCGTCGTGGGATCTCGTGTCAAGGTTCGATCTCTTTGATCTGTTTCCGAAGATGCTCCCGGGTGCTTACGACTCCGTGATGCACGAGGGACTTCCACTGCTGTACAGCGGCGTGCTGACGCTCCTTATGATACCGATATTTATAATGGCAAGGCGCGTGGCGGCGAGGGAGAAGATATTTTACATTTCATTTTCGCTTTTCTACGTCCTTCTGATGGTGGTAAATCCCCTCGACCTTGTGATGCACGGCTTCCAAGAGCCAAACTGCCTGAATTACAGGTACAGCTTCATTCTGATATTCCTGATGGTCGTGATGGCGTATCGGGGCTTTTACGAGATACTCGAGCACTCGCCGAAAAAGGTATTTGCCACGGGTGCTGCGCTCGTGATCCTTGTGCTTATTGCACAGAAGATGGAATTCTCCAACTTTATGTTAGAGGATGTCGAGGGCTTTGAATTCGGATTCGTCAAGGGCAGGCTTCACTTCCTGCTCGTGGTATTCGTGTCGATAATAGCGATACTTGCCGTCGGTGCGGCGGTATGCTACTTCATAAAATCGGACAACAAGCAGCGCACGTCGATCGTGCTTCTTTGCGTGGTGTGCATCGAGCTGTTCGCAAATGGTGTGATACTCACCGCTTCCCTCGCACTCGAGGTCGGGCACGCATCGTATTCCTCCTACGTTGACTATTTTGAGGCTCTGACGCCGATAGTCAAGGAGGTGCAGGAAAAGGATCCCACCTTCTTCCGCTCGGAAAAGACCACTCACCGCTGTACGAATGACAATATGGCTCTGAATATCAAGGGACTTTCAAACTCCACCTCGACGCTCAACCAGAAGGTCATAGATCTCCTTGAATACCTCGGCTTCTATGCGGATGCGCATTGGACGCAGTATATAGGCTCGACGCTGATCACGGACTCGCTGTTCGGCATCAAGTACATCTACTCCAACACCGCAAACGAGTACGACAAGGAATCCCTCGCGAAGAATGAATTTATGGACAGATATTTCGAGAAATTCGCCGAGGATGAAAATTATTACGCATACAAAAACCCGTATTCGCTCGGCATCGGCTTCGGTGTTGACGGAGCGATAAGGGAGCTTGAGACCGATCTTTCCTACGACTATTCCACCACGGAGGGGTACAAAAATCCCTTTGAGGTGCAGAATCTTCTCCTTAATACCCTACTCGGAAACACTGGCTCTGACGAGGTGGAATTTTTCTCTCCCATCGAGCTTACCAAGGGCATTGAGATAATCGGCATCAGCTCGAGCATCGGACTTGAATATTCGGCAAGCTCGGCAAGCAATCCCGACAAGACCGTTGATTTCAAGTTCACCGTAAAGAAGAGCGGACCTCTCTACTTCTTCCTGCCGACGGGCTATGAGCGCAGCTTCACCGTTGATGTAAACGGTGAGCATTATGTATCCGTTCCCAACTACTCAAGGACGGTATTCCTCGGATACAGGGAGGCGGGCGAGGACATTTGCGTGAGTGCGCACGTGGACGAGTCCAATCTCTACATCTTCAAGAGCACGAACTATTTCTACACTCTTGATATGGAAGCGTTCGAGGCGGCGTATGAGAAGCTCTCGCAGACAACTATTAGCACGGACTCCGAGGGCTGGAGCGACGATCATTTCTTCGGCACGGTTACAACTACCGCCGGGGATCAGATGATAATGACGACCATTCCCTACGATGCAGGCTGGAGGATATACGTTGACGGCGAGAGAGTCGATACCTATGCGGTATACGGTGATTCCCTGCTCGCCTTCGATATTGCAACGGCAGGAGAGCACGAGATCGAATTCAGATATATGCCCGAGATATACGTTATCGGTGCTATCATATCCGCGATCTCGGTGATAATATTTATTATTCTTATAGTTATTGGCAGAATAAAGGCAAAAAGAACTGCCGCACCCATCGCAGTGCAGAGTGCTGACGCTGATACCTCCGATATCACGGATAACGCAGAGGACGGCGACAGCGACGGCAATGACGGCGGTACGGCGGAGATCAAGGAGTAAAAATGTTTTATTATATCGAGGGCAAGCTTGCCCATCTCGAACAGAGCCTTGCGGTGCTCGACGTCGGCGGCGTTGGGTACAAGCTCACCATAACGCAGACGACATACGAGGCGATGCCTCCCCACCTCAGCGTGAGCGAGCCGCCGACGGTCAGGCTCTACACCTATATGGCGGTGCGTGAGGACGACGTTGAGCTTTTCGGCTTCCGCTCGGAGGAGGAGCTCGATACCTTCAAGCTTCTTATAACCGTTTCGGGTGTAGGTCCTAAGGCGGCAATAGCGATACTCTCCGTTTTCACCCCCGACAGGCTCGCTGTGGCGATATCCGCGGAGGATACGAAGGCGATATCAAGGGCTAACGGAATAGGCTCTAAGACGGCGGCAAGGATCGTGCTCGAGCTCAAGGACAAGATAGCGAGAGTCGCCTCCGTTGCAGAAAATACGTCCGCGGATATTGGTATATCGGGTGCGGCGTCCATCGGCTCGTCAAGCCTTGAGGATGCGCAGAGTGCTCTGCTCGTGCTCGGATACACGCGCGCAGAGATCGCAAATGCGATGAGAAAGATAGACACTGCCGGCAAGGAGACGGATGCGATAATCCGCCTTGCGCTCAAGCAATTAAGCAGATAGGACAGGAGGTAAGTCATGGCTCACAGCGACGAATTTGATTTTGATTTTGAAAACAGCTACGAGGAGCGCACGGTGTCTCCCTCTATGACGGGCGAGGACGCCAACGAGAACGCTCTCCGTCCTCAGCACATGGAGGACTACATCGGTCAGGAAAAGGCTAAAGAAAATCTGAAGATATACATTGAGGCGGCGAAGATGAGGAGTGATTCACTCGACCACGTTCTTCTCTACGGCCCTCCAGGTCTCGGTAAGACCACCCTCTCACACATCATAGCGAACGAGCTTGGTGTAAACATCAAGATCACCTCGGGACCTGCGATCGAGAAGCAGGGCGACCTTGTGGCGATACTGACGGGACTTGAGTCGGGGGATGTGCTCTTTATCGACGAGATACACCGTCTTTCACGCTCAATAGAGGAGGTGCTCTACCCTGCGATGGAGGACTATTCGGTCGACATCATCATAGGCAAGGGACCTGCCGCAAGGAGCATAAGAATAGATCTGCCGAAATTCACCCTCATAGGTGCTACCACGAGGGCAGGTCAGCTGACCACTCCCCTGCGCGACCGCTTCGGAGTGCTGTTGAAGTTAGAGCTGTACACGCCCGAGGAGCTTTCGACGATCATTAAGAGAAGTGCAAAGATACTTGACATAAGCATCAGCGAGGATGGTGCATACGAGATCGCCTCCCGTTCGCGCGGAACGCCCCGTATCGCAAACCGACTGCTCAAGCGCGTGCGTGATTTCGCACAGGTCATGGGCGACGGCACGATAACCTCGGAGATCGCAAATTTCGCGCTCTCGAAACTCGAGATCGACGAGCTCGGGCTTGACAACACGGACAGACGTCTGCTCCAGACGATAATAAAATTTTATGGCGGAGGCCCTGTCGGTCTTGACACGCTCGCCGCGACCATTGGCGAGGAGGCGGTAACGATCGAGGACGTATGCGAGCCGTATCTTATGCAGATAGGCTTTCTCTCGCGCACGCCGAAGGGACGCTGTGTTACGCATCTTGCCTATGAGCATCTTGGGCTTACCTACCCCACCTCTCCCACAAATAAAACAGATCCCACTCAAACCACCATACTTTAATAAAAATCAAAAAACAGAGCCTTCCGGCTCTGTTTTTTGATCAGTTATGGGAATATTTTTGCTTAAGGCTGACGATGCTCTGACGCTCCGCATCACTCGGTGCGTACCAGCCCCTTTCCTTCATCGCAGTATATATCTGATTCTGCATCTGAAGGGACTGATGGAGGGCTGACGAGAAGGATGAGAACACTCTCTCGTCGCTCGACTCGATAGCTCCGTGCATATAGAGGTCGCACGCTCCCTTTTCAAGCAGGAGAAGCTCCTCCATTAGCGCCTTATCGCTTTTTTTGACATTTTTAGTATTCGTATTCATCACAGCATCACCTCACAGAAGATGATAAAAGCCATTGAAGATCTCACCGTGCCTCTGCGACAGCTCGGTAACAAAGCTTCTCAGCTCCATATCCTCAAGCCTTCCCGCACATTCCCTGCACTGTGCGCCGTAATATTTTTCGTGTCCGAGGGCATCCTCGATATAGAGCAGCTCCTTATTCGTCATATCATTCCTCCTTCGCCGCGTAGGCTGAAATTTATTAGGTATTAGAATGATCGACCGAGGCGGTGCTATATATTCACTCGACGAAAATTTTATTCAGCTGTTTCTTTTCATTTCCGAGAGCAGCTTTACCGCATACGAGAGGCAATCGCACTCACAGTCCTCGATCCTGCCTGCGTCAACGAGGGCGGCAAGGGACGGATCTATCGGAATTCTTGCAAGGAGGGGGTAGCCGTACTGCTCGGCGATGCTCGCAATGTGGCTCTCGCCAAAGAGCTTTATCTCCCTGCCGCAGTCGGGGCACCTGACGTAGCTCATATTCTCGACAAGTCCGAGAATGTCAACGCCCATCATTCTTGCCATATTGACAGCCTTCTCTACTATCATCGACACGAGCTCCTGCGGACTTGTAACTATGATTATACCGTCAAGGGGGATCGACTGAAAGACGGTGAGCGGAACGTCGCCCGTTCCGGGAGGGCAGTCCACAAAGAGGTAATCGAGATCTCCCCAGACCGTACCGCTCCAGAACTGCTTTACCGTTCCTGCGATGACGGGGCCGCGCCAGACCACGGGCTGCGCCGAGTCGGGCAGAAGGAGGTTTACGCTCATTATCTTTATTCCGCCCGCGCTCTCGGGTGGTATCATTCCGTTCTCATTTCCATCAACTCCCGAGCCGATGCCGAACGCCTTCGGTATCGAGGGGCCCGTGATATCCGCATCAAGGATGCCGACCTTATAGCCCGCTCTGCTCATAAGCGTTGCGAGCGTCGCGCTGACGGTGGATTTACCCACGCCTCCCTTTCCGCTGACGATACCCACGACGTGCTTTATCGACGAGGCGGATCCGAGTGGCTCGAGAAGCTCCGCTCTGCTCTTTTGTGAGCAGCTTGCCGAGCAGCTGCCGCAATTATGCGTACATTCTGACATATATCTATACTTCCTTTCGTTTATCTATCTTATACAACAAACAGTATACAACCCTTCTACTCTTTTGTCAAGGGAGGTTTTTTCGGATTTGTTTTTTATTATGAGGAAAAATATAATTAATTTATTAATTTTTTTGAAAAGCACTTGAAATATCCGAGAAAAAAAGCTATACTGTAAGGTGTGTTAAAAATTAAATTTATATACGGAGGTTCTTTATGAACAAGCTTCTTAAAAGATCGTCTTTATTTGAGGGTGTGAAAGGTCCTGTTCTCACGATCGTTATGGACGGCGTGGGACTCGCTCCCGACACGGTGTCGAACGCCGTTTCTCAGGCATACACTCCCACTCTCGATATGCTTATGACAAAATATCCGACAGTAAGGCTCAAGGCTCACGGTACGGCGGTAGGTCTCCCCTCCGACGACGACATGGGCAACAGCGAGGTCGGACACAACGCTCTCGGCTCAGGACAGGTATTTGCGCAGGGTGCAAAACTGGTCTCGAACTCCATTGAGAGCAAAAAAATGTTCTCCTCCGACACGTGGAGAACGCTCATATCCAACGTCAAGGACAATGGTACAACTCTCCATTTCCTCGGTCTATTCTCCGACGGAAACGTGCACTCCCACATTGATCACCTCAAGGCAATGCTCGTTGAGGCAAAGGCGGAGGGCGTTCACAGAGTCAGGATTCACACGCTCATTGACGGACGCGACGTCGGCGAGACGAGCGCGCTCGATTATATCCTTCCCTTCGAGGATTTTCTCAACTCCCTGAGGGACGACTCCTTCGATGTAATGATCGCAAGCGGTGGCGGAAGAATGAAGATAACCATGGACCGCTACGAGGCTAACTGGGCGATGGTCGAGCTTGGCTGGAGGACTCACGTTCTCGGCGAGGGACGCCGCTTTGCCTGTGCGGCTGATGCGGTAAGGGCTTATCGCGAGGAATACAGAGTAATAGATCAGGATCTGCCCCCGTTCGTTATTGAGGCTGACGGCGAGCCTGTCGGAGCTATCGGCGACGGCGACAGCGTGATATTCTACAATTTCCGTGGCGACCGCTCGATAGAGATATCTAAGGCATTTGAGGGCGGTGCGGACTTCGATAAGTTCGACAGAGTGAGAGTTCCCAATGTGGTATACGCAGGAATGCTCGAGTACGATGGAGATCTTCACATTCCCACAAGATACCTCGTCGCTCCCCCCGAGATCACCAATACGCTCGGCGAATACCTTGCCGACACGGGCGTTTCACAGCTTGCTATCTCCGAGACGCAGAAGTACGGTCATGTTACCTATTTCTGGAACGGAAACAAGAGTGGCAAGTTCTCTGAGGACCTCGAAACATATATCGAGATACCCTCCGATATCGTTCCCTTTGAGCAGAGGCCGTGGATGAAGTGCGCGGAGATCACGGACAAGCTTATCGAATGCCTCGAGAGCGGAAAATATGCATATCTTCGTGTAAACTTCCCCAACGGCGATATGGTCGGACACACGGGAAATCTTGAGGCCACGAGATGCTCTATGGAGGCGCTCGACCTTCAGCTCAAGAGGATAATCGACGTCGTTGACAAGCTTCACGGCGTTGCGATCATCACCGCAGACCACGGAAACGCTGACGAAATGTACGAAATGGACAAGAAAACGGGACTTCCCAAGCCCGACAAGAACGGTAATTTCAAGTCCAAGACGAGCCATACGCTCAATCCCGTTCCCTGCATCGTGTACGATAATTTCTATACGGAGCATTACGAGGTCAAGGAGGATCTCGGCACGTTCGGGCTTTCAAATGTTGCGGCGACCATGGTAAATCTCCTCGGCTACGACGCACCCGAAATGTGGAATGAATCCATTATCAAGCTTAAATAAATCAAAATAAAAAAACGGCTCAATGAGCCGTTTTTTGTTTAAGCCATTTTGTCGGAGAGCTGCGCGCCACCGAGAATGTGGAAATGAAGGTGATGCACGCTCTGGCACGCGTCGTCTCCGCAGTTGGAGATGACTCTGTACCCGTTCGTGATACCTGCCTCCCTCGCGATCCTCGGAATATTCTCGAATATCTCCGCCACAATGGCGCTGTTGCTCGAATTCACCGCATCCACGCTCTCAATGTGCTCCTTCGGTATCACAAGAATGTGCACAGGTGCTTGCGGTGCGATGTCGTAAAAAGCGTATATGTGCTCGTTCTCAAACGCACGCCTCGACGGGATCTCTCCCTTTATTATTTTGCAAAATAAGCAATTCATATTTATTCTCCTTATAAAATAATTTCAATGTGAGAAAAGTTCCAAATTCTATCAGCTTGAATATGTTTGGATCACCAATGGGGGTAATATCTGTTATCTCCTCTACCAAATCGGAGTCAAAATATCTAATGGTTAGATCATCAAGCTTGCTAAATTGCATATTTTCCACTCTCTCAATTTTATTGTAGCACAAGCTCCGTTCCCTGTCAAGAATTTTGTTCAAATAAAGGTATTTTTTGCAATATTGCACAAGTTTATATAGGCAATTTACACATTCATGAAAAAAGGTATATATCTTGATCATTCATTTTCAAGACTTCCTTACATACAGGCAAACAAATATGCGAGAAAATCTTGATATTTTCTTATTTTCGTGATATAATTTGGGTTAGGAAAAGTCAAATTTGAGGTGGCGGTGGAATATGAAGGTCAATATAAAAGCGGATCTCTGGCACTATCTTCAGAACGTGGGGAGACCGATAGTTATGTACGGAATGGGCAACGGTGCGGACAAGATCCTTCGCGTTTGCGAGAAGTACGGCATTGAGGTGGCGGATTTCTTTGCGAGCGACGGATTTGTACGTGGGCACTCCTTCCACGGGAAGGTGGTGCTGTCCTACTCGGCGATGAAGGAGAAATACGTCGGGCAAGAGCCTATAATACTGCTCTCATTTGCCTCATCGCGTCCCGAGGTGCTAGAGCTTTTCGGGCGTGTGGGAGCGGAATTTGAATTTTATGCGCCCGATGTGCCCGTTTTCGGAGATGTGCTATTCAATATGGAATTTTTCGAGGCGAACAAGGCTCGCCTTGAGGCGGTATATGCTTCCCTTGCGGATGAGGAATCAAGGAGGATATACGAGAATGTGATATCCTACAAGCTCAGTGGTGATATCTCGTATCTCTGGGAATCGGAGAGCAAGAGGGGCGAGGTATTTGACAGCATACTCAGGTCCTCGGAGATCGGGAGCTATCTCGACCTTGGAGCATACAACGGGGACACGGTAAGGGAGCTTATCGGCGTCGCGCCATCGCTCACTCAGGTAATAGCACTTGAGCCGGACGCGCGCACCTTCAAAAAGCTCACAGAATACGCAGGGAGCGTTTCGGGCATCGACATACGCTGTGTAAATGCAGGTGCGTGGAGCGAATGTGGCACTCTCTCCTTTGATGCGAGCGGGAACAGAAATTCGGGCATCTCCAGCTCCCCTGCCCACGCAGGTGCTAAGCTCTCGCAGGTCGAGGTCGTATCGGTGGACAGTCTACTCTCGGGCAAGGGTGTAGACTACATAAAATACGACGTCGAGGGCTCGGAGCGGCAGGCTCTGCTCGGCTCGGCTGAGACGATAAGGCGGTATTCGCCGCGGTTGCTCGTCTCCCTCTATCACAGAAGTGAGGATCTCTTTGATCTGCCCGAGCTCGTGCACGAGCTTTGCGGTGAATACTCGCTCTATCTGCGGAGATTTCCCTACATTCCTGCGTGGGATCTCAATCTCTATGCGATAAAGGAAAAATAACAATATTTCAAAGTCATTCGAGGTATCGAATGGCTTTGCTTTTTGAAAGGTGGGGTTTTGGGGTAAAAGATTGACACTTTTTTCACAATATACAAATTTTATAGGAAAATGAGCAAAATATTTGTATATTTCGTCAAAAATGCGGTTGACATTTTGAATTTACTTTGATATAATTAATCTGTCACATTTTATTAAACCAAGGAGTGAAAAAATTGCCTTTATTTAAATTGCCGGGAGTTTCCCTACCGCACAAAAAAGGGACTGCAAAAATGCCTCCCGTGATAATGCCATCCCCTGCAAGCGTGCTCATACCCACGTCGATGCACATAGGCGCACCTGCTACGCCGACGGTCAAGGTCGGTGATACCGTTACGGTAGGACAGGTCATTGCAGAGGCATCGGGCTACGTTTCCGCAAGGATACATTCGAGCGTTTCGGGTAAGGTCAAGAGCACGGACACAGCCGTTCTCTCAAACGGAAGGAAAATACCCTCGATACTCATCGAGAGTGACGGACTCGACACACCCTGCCCCGAGCTTTCGCCAAGGAGCGTTACCAACGCTGAGGAGCTAATAGCCGCAGTTAAGGACAGCGGTATCGTCGGTCTCGGAGGCGCAGGCTTCCCCACCGCAGTAAAGCTCAACGTAAAGAGCGTTGACGAGATCATAATCAACGGTGCTGAGTGCGAGCCCTACATAACGAGCGACACGCGCACGATGCTCGACAGGACGGACGATCTCATGAACGGGATCATGCTGCTCAGAAAATGTCTCAAGCCGAAGAGGATCATCATCGGTATCGAGAACAACAAGCCTGAGTGCATCTCAGTCCTCCGCGAGCGTCTTTCCTCAATGGAGAGCGTGGAGGTCGTGCCCCTCAAGTCAATGTACCCACAGGGCGGTGAGAAGGTGCTCGTTTACCACACCACGGGAAAGATCATTCCCGAGGGCAAGCTTCCTCTCGATGTCGGAGTTATAGTTATAAACTGTACGACTCTCACAGAGATCGCATCCTTCATAAGAACGGGTATGCCCCTTGTGAAAAAGTGCGTTACCGTTGACGGCGGTGCGGTGGCAGAGCCCAAAAACGTGATCGCTCCCATCGGCACAAGGATCTCGGATCTCGTCGCTTTTGCAGGTGGTGTTTCCGAGGAGCCGTCAAAGATACTTCTCGGCGGTCCTATGATGGGTGTTGCGGTCGAGAGCATGGAGATGCCTATAATGAAGAATACGAACGCAGTTCTCCTTTTCAACGCTAAGGAGGCGTGCGTTCCCGAACCTACCGCCTGCATCAAGTGCGGCAGGTGCACGAATGCGTGCCCTCTCGGTCTGGACCCCAAGGCATTCGTTCAGGCACTCAGAGCAGGAGATGACGAGGCTCTCGTAGCCCTCAAGGCAAACATCTGCATGGAATGTGGCTGCTGCTCGTTCGTTTGCCCTGCAAAGCGTCAGCTCGTGCACACTAACAAGATAGCAAAGGCTAAGGTAATGAAGATACTTAAGGAACGTAAGGAGGCGAGCAAGTAATGGATAAGCTTTTGGTCGTATCTCCCTCCCCTCACATAAGGCACAGCAGGACGACGACGTCCGTCATGGGAACGGTGCTCATTGCTCTGCTCCCCACGGCGATAGCGTCGGTGATACTCTTTGGAGTACGCGCGCTGCTCATTCTCATAGTTTCAAATCTCTCGTGCTTCCTGCTTGAGCTTGGCTGGTGCAAGCTCAGAAAGCAGAAGAGCACGGTCAAGGATCTCTCCTGCTTCGTAACGGGAACGCTCCTTGCGCTCACTCTCCCTGCAAGCTTCGGAGAGTTCAAAAATCTGTGGACGATAGTCATCGGTGCTATCATCGCAATAATAGTAGTTAAGGAATTCTTCGGCGGAATAGGCTATAATTTTGCCAACCCTGCCATCACCGCAAGGATCGCGATGCTCGTATGCTTCCCGAGCCTCATGAGTGCGACGGATCATACGCTCTTTACCGATCCTGCGATCGCGTCGGGTGCTACTCCCCTCGGAGATCTCGCACTTGGCAACACGGAGCTTCTCCCCTCCCTTACCGATATGCTCATCGGCAACAGAGCAGGTGCTATCGGCGAGGGCTGTGCGATAACGCTCATAATTGGCGGTATAATCCTCATTGCCACGGGAATTATCAGCTGGCATATCCCCGTATCCTTCGTCGGAACGGTGGCGGTGTTCACATTCCTCTGCGGCGGTCTCTCGCTTGAGACGTCAGCCTTCCACATTCTCGCGGGCGGTCTGCTCATCGGTGCTATCTACATGGCTACCGACTATGTTACCAGCCCCGATACGGCGTGGGGCAAGCTCATTTTCGGTATCGGTTGCGGCGTGATAACCTCGCTCATTCGTATATGGGGCGCGTATCCCGAGGGAGTTTCCTTCGCTATACTTCTTATGAACATACTCAATCCCTACATAATCAAGCTTACGAGAAGAAAGCCCTTTGGAGGTGTCAAACAATGAAAAACGATAATCTGAAGGCGATAATAGTTCTGCTCGTCGCGTGCCTTGTTGTGGCGGTGCTCCTTGCAGGTGTAAATACCATCACAAAGGACAGGATCGCAGAGGCTAACGAGCAGAAGATCAAGGAATCCCTCTCGGGGCTTATTGACGGCGTAACGGTCGACAGCTACGTACAGCTGACGGACGAGGAGCTTTCCGTTCTCCCCGAGGATGTGGCAGGCTCTATCGAGGCGGCGTTCCGCGACAAGGACGGCAGGGGCTGGGCATTCATATTCACGGCAAAATCCTCATTCTCCTCCAACGGTCCGATGAAATATTCCGTCGGAATCGATCCCGAGGGCAGGATATGCGGCTTTTGCGAGATAGAATATATGGAGTCCCAGAATTTCGGAGACGGCTTCCCCTCCAATTTCGATGGCAAGGATGCTTCTGAGGTGTCAGGATTTGACGTGGGTGCGCTCAAGACGGGTGCTACCTTCTCGGCAAAGGCGTTCAAGGCAGGGCTTGAAAACGCACTCCGTGCGTTTGAGCTTCTGAGCAGGAGCTAAAGGAGGATCAGGATCAAAATGAACAAAAAGCTACAAACCCTTACTAAGGGTATCATAAAAGAAAATCCCGTGCTTGTGCTCGTGCTCGGAACATGTCCGACGCTCGCCGTTACCACGGGCGTAATATCCGCGATCAGCATGGGCCTCTCCACGCTTGCGGTTCTCGTCTGCTCCAATATGGCAATATCCGCTCTGCGCAAGGTCATTCCCGACAAGGTCAGGATCCCTGCGTACATAGTCATAATCGCAGGCTTTGTAAGTGCGATACAGATGCTCCTTCAGGCGTTCCTGCCCGACGTATACAAGCTTCTCGGCGTATACCTCGCGCTCATCGTCGTAAACTGCATCATTCTCGGACGTGCGGAGATGTTCGCAAACAAAAACAATGTGGTCGACTCGGCACTTGACGGACTCGGCATGGGGCTTGGATTTACCCTGACTCTCTTTGTCATGTCCCTCATACGTGAGGTGCTCGGAAAAGCGTCCTTTGCAGGCATCGCAATTCCCTTCCTTGAGCCATACAAGCTTCCGATACTCGCAAGTGCCCCCGGCGGCTTCTTCGTGTTCGGTATGCTCATAGCACTCGTTACGATAATAACACGCGGAGAATATCCCAAGAAAAAGAGCTTCGGCTGTGAGGGCTGTCCCTCCGCCGCTACCTGTGCCAAGGCTCAGGCAGGCGTTCCCTGCGAGGGCGACGCGACTGACGAAGGTGAGGTGGAGACGAAATGAAATCACTCATAATCATTCTTATGTCGTCGATACTCGTCAATAACTACACGCTCTCCAAGTTCCTTGGCATCTGCCCCTTCCTCGGTGTTTCCAAAAAGACCGATCAGGCTACGGGCATGGGTATTGCCGTAACTGCGGTAATGGTCGTTGCGGCAGGCGTAACGTGGCCGATACAGACCTACGTGCTCGATCCTCTCGGGCTTGGGTTCTTACAGACGATAGTTTTCATTCTTGTTATCGCTACGCTCGTTCAGTTCGTTGAGATCGTGCTGAAGAAATACATTCCCGCGCTCCACAAGTCGCTCGGTGTCTACCTTCCGCTCATCACGACAAACTGCGCGGTGCTCGGCGTTACGATCAACAATATCTCCGACGGCTACGGCTTCGTTGAGTCGATATTCTCGGCACTCGGCTGCGGTCTCGGATTCCTGCTTGCGATGGTGCTGTTTGCAGGCGTCAGAAGCGTGCTTGAGGGCAACGACAAGATGCCCAAGGCGCTCTCGGGGCTTCCCATCACGCTTATCGCCGCGTCGATAGTTTCGCTCTCATTTATGGGCTTTGGCGGAATAATCGAAAATCTGTTTGCATAAGGAGGTTGACGCTATGACTGAAATTTTGATCGCCGCGGCTCTCGTTGGCGGTATCGGACTTCTGTGTGCGGTAATACTCGTGCTTGCGGCAAAATTTATGAGCGTTCCCGAGGACGAAAGGTTCCCTGCGGTGCGTGAATGTCTCCCGGGTGCAAACTGCGGTGCGTGCGGATACACGGGCTGTGACGGATATGCGAAGGCTCTTATCGACGATCCTAACGTAAAATGCAATCTCTGTGTTCCCGGTGGTGATGCGACGGCGCAAAAGCTCGGTGCGATCCTTGGCAAGGAGGTCGAGGACGTTGTTGAGATGGTGGCTGTCGTCAAGTGCGACGGCAACTGCTCCGCTGTCAAGCAGAGATTTGAATACAAGGGTGTAAAGACCTGCGAGGCGGCAAATATGTTCTACGGCGGCTCGGGCACGTGCTCGTTCGGCTGTATGGGCTTTGGCGACTGCGCGGCGGCGTGCCCTCAGGGTGCTATATGCATTGAAAACGGTGTGGCAGTCGTAAGAAGCGAGCTTTGCATCGGCTGTGGACTCTGCACCAAGGTATGCCCCCACCACGTAATTGAGGTAATGCCCGACGTAAACAGGACGCTCGTGCTCTGCTCAAGCCATGATAAGGGTGCTATCACTCGCAAGTTCTGCTCGAACGGCTGTATAGGCTGTGGCAAGTGCACAAGGACCTGCCCGAACGGTGCTATCACGCTCGTGAACAATCTCGCGACGATAGATTACGAGAAGTGCACGAACTGCGGCGCTTGCCGTGAGGCGTGCCCCGTGCATTGCATAGTTGAAAAGGATATATCGGGTATTTACAGGATCCCCAAAAAATAAAAGCAAATAAAAAATATTCCTCATTGACTGCTCAATGAGGAATATTTTTGTAATCGCGTCTATAAGCCGGGTTCTGTCTTAAACGGTCATCTATCTTCGCTTGCCGTCGCCGACAAGCTTCGGGGGTTTATTCCCGTGCCACCCTGCAGATATATGTCGGGCAAACATCTGCGCTCGGTGTTGCTTCGAGTAGGGTTTACAGCGGATCTATGTTACCATAGAAACGGGTGAGCTCTTACCTCGCCTTTCCATCCTTGCTCGCCTTGCGGCGGGCGGTCTATTTCTGTTGCACTTTCCCGGCAGTCGCCTGCGGCTGACGTTATCAGCTACTCTGCCCTATGAAGCCCGGACTTTCCTCACGATAACACCTTTCGGCAACATATCGCGCGACCGTTCGGCGCGGTTACTCATAAATTATAATATAATTTTTCCGAAATGTCAAGCCTCTTTTTTATCCGATACACGTATCTGTGGTATTCGTGCGACAAAGCACGCGCAGACGGCGGTTATGACTATCTCGGGGAGCATATACAGTCCATTATATATTACGGAATATACAAGTGCAAGAAGGCTCGGCGAGAGGCTCTCTACAAGTGCTTGACCCCACGCAGGAAATCCGTCCTGCGTAAAGAACCACTCCGCCCACGTGCCAAAGAATATCGCACCCGACACTATATGCGTAAGGTAGCGCAGGGAGAGTGCAACGGTACTGCCGAGGCAGAGCGCACGCGCCTTGGGGAATTTTGTGCGGAACGCTCCGCCAAGTCCCAAAAATGTGTAAGCAAGGACATAATCGAGCAGGCAGACGAGCACAGCACGCCACCAGACCATCTGCGAGTCCCCAGGCAGGAAGAATGCGCTGACGGTATTGAAGCTTATAAGCATCTGCAGGATCGAGTAGGTGAAGGCGGTGAGCAGTCCCCAGCCAGTGCCGTACATATACGCCACGACGATGATCGGTAGCATACTTGCCACCGTAAATCCGCCTCCAAATGGCAGATTCAAAAACGGTATTGCCTCGCATATCAGCGAGATGACCACGGAAAACGCGATCATAACGGCGCTGACGCATATCATCTGCGCCCTTTTTCTGTTTTCGTTCATAGAAAACCTCCAAAAAATAAATTCAACCACACGTAAAGCCGTGCGGTTGAATCATTTCTGAAAATTCGTACTACCTACGTCGGCATTATCCGTATCAGGTTAAAGGGTTCAAGGCTCGCGCCTCATCTCAGCAAAAAGCACCCCTGACTTTATTTGTGATCGTAAGGATATTTTATCACAGATATTCTCCACTGTCAAGAGGATCTATCCGTTTTTTGGATCATTTTCCCTACTCGATGCCTCGATATACTTAAGAAGCGTGCCGTTGAGGACTCCGAGCGCATCGCTGCCCTGTGTGGGGCGCAGGCTGATATAGGGCTTGGATGAGAGGACTATCCTCATTTTACCCTTCAGACCGTCCTCAACCTCGCTCCAGAGGTCGATATCCACGTGTGTGGGCGTAATGCGTATCTCGTTTCCCTCCTGCATTATCGAGGTAATGCCGCATTTGAGGGCATTTGCACGGATCAGCGCGATCATGAGCAGGTTTTGAACGGGCTTCGGCATATCCCCGTAGCGGTCGATCATCTCGTCGGATATATCGAGCCTATCGTACTCATTATCTATGAGCGCTATCCTCTTATACAGCCCCATTCTCTGTGGGGCGTAGGGCACGTATTTCTCGGGTATGAAGGCATTATACGCAAGACTGACGGTGCACTCCTGCTTGACCTTGGGTTTCTCGCCCCTTTCCTCGAGAACCGCCTCATTAAGAAGCTTGATATACAGCTCGTAGCCCACCGCATCAAGATGTCCGTGCTGTTCGGCACCGAGCATATTTCCCGCACCTCTGAGCTCGAGGTCGCGCATCGCTATCTTAAAGCCTGCGCCAAATTCCGCGTACTCCCTTATCGCCTCAAGTCGCTTTTGCGAGATCTCGCTGATCGCCATATCCCTCGGATAGGTGAAATATGCGTATGCACGCCTTGATGAGCGTCCGACACGTCCCCTTATCTGATGCAGCTGTGAGAGTCCGAGCCTATGCGCGTTATCGACGATGAGGGTATTTGCGTTAGGAATGTCTATTCCCGTTTCTATTATCGTGGTGCTGACGAGGATATCAATATTTCCGTCGAGCATCTCGCCCCAGATATCCTCAAGCTCCTCGCGCTCCATCTTGCCGTGGGCGACGGTGATCCTTGCATCGGGAAACGCCTTACTGAGCCTTGCCGCCACGGAATATATAGTCTCAACGAAGTTGTGCATATAGAACACCTGTCCGCCACGTCGAAGCTCACGCCTTATCGCCTCGTTTATGATGATATCGTCATGCTCGAGGACGTAGGTCTGTATCGGTATTCTATCTATCGGCGCTTCGTCAAGCACGGAGATGTCGCGCAGTCCGCCCATTGCCATATTGAGCGTTCGCGGTATCGGTGTGGCGGAGAGGCTGAGAACGTCGATGTTCCCGGAGAGCTTCTTGAGCTTTTCCTTCTGTGCCACGCCAAATCTCTGCTCCTCATCGACGATGAGCAGACCGAGGTCGTTGAAGCTTATATCGTTTGATATTATTCTGTGCGTTCCTATGAGTATATCTATCTCGCCGCGCGCGAGCTTTCGCTTAGTAAGTGCCTGCTGCTTTGCCGTTCTGAAGCGTGAGAGCATATCAACGTTGACACCGAAGGCTCTAAAGCGGCTGAGGGCGGTCTGATAGTGCTGGAGGGCGAGTATGGTCGTAGGAACGAGGATCGCGACCTGCTTTCCGCCGAGCACCGCCTTATATGCGGCACGAAATGCTACCTCGGTCTTGCCAAAACCGACGTCTCCGCAGAGCAGTCTGTCCATCGGCGTGGGGCTTATCATATCGCCCTTTATCTCGCTTATCGCCTCGAGCTGGGAGTCCGTTTCATCGTATTCGAACGCCGCCTCAAAATCCCTCTGAAGCTCGTCGTCCCTCGGGAAGGATATTCCCTGAGTTCTCGAGCGTCTGGCATAGAGCTGTATAAGCTCCTTTGCCATATCCTTGACCGCCGCTTTGGCGCGCGCCTTGGCACGTCCCCACTCTGCGCCTCCGAAGCGTGAGAGCTTGATCATTCCGTCATCGGAATGTGCGCCGATATATTTCGACACCGCATCGAGCTTTTCAACGGGCAAGAACAGCTTATCGCTTCCTGCGTACTGTATGGTGATATAGTCGTGAGTGATGCCGTCCGTTACGAGATTTTCGATGCCTGCGTAGCGTCCTATTCCGTAAGCCTCGTGAACGACGAGATCGCCGACCTCAAGGTCATTATATGAAAATATCGCCTGTGTATTACTGTTCTTCTTACGTCTGCGCATTGAGGCGGAGACGGAATTCAGTCCGCGTCTGCCCCCTCCGTCACAGCACGAGAGCACCGCACGGCGTGCGCCGAGAAGCTCGTAGCCCGTGCTCCTTGCGGTGTGTGATATGACGACGGTGCTCGGTGGAATATCAGAAGCATCATCCTCTGCGATGCTTGCGCTGATGCCTGCCTCACAGAGCGTTCCGCAAAGGTTTTTTGCGAAGGTCTCGTTATCGCAGAGTATGCATACGCCGAAGCGTGATGACATATATTGCTCGACGTCCTCAATGAGCAGGTCCGTTCTGTCCTCATAGGAGACGGTCTGCTTAGTCCTGAAGTGGAATATACCTGCGGTCTTTTTGTTTGCGAGCCCCTGAACGATGGAGTCGATATGGAGAGTGGCATTTCTGTCACAGAACATCTCATATTGCACGTTCGGCTTCGAATAATCCGTATATTTCGGGGCGACCGTTCCGCTCTCGAGCAGATCCTCAACTATCTGCGCCTCGCGGCGTGCGAAGCCCTCAAGCCTCTCTGCGATGGCGTTAGTTCCCTTCACTATCACGCAGGTGCGCTCGGTAAAGTAATCAAAAAGAGATGCTCGCTCGGGGTAGATGAGGGTGATATACTTATCTATAAAGCGCAGAGAGCCGACGCCCTCGGAAAATCCGTCTATTGCCGTAAGCTCACCGCGAAGCTCATCCTGCGCCTCGTTGGTTTTGGCACATTTGAGCTGATATTCAACTGCCTCTCTGAGCCTTGGCAGCTGATCTGCTCCGATAAGAAGCTCCCTTGCGGGCGTTAGCTCGATGCACTCGACGCTATCCTGCATTCTCTGCGTATCTATCGAGAAAAAGCCCATTCTGTCTATCTCATCGCCGAAAAATTCTATTCTCAGCGGAAGCTCTGAGCTGACCTTATCGCCCTCAGAATTGATATAGTACCCACCCGGGGCGAAAACGTCGACTATACCGCCGCGGCAGGCGAACTGCCCCTCGGCATCTATCATATCGACGTGCGTATATCCGCAGAGGGTGAGCGTTCGGCACAGCTCCGCAGGATCTGCCGTGCTCTGCGTGTCGAGTCTTATTATCGAGTCCTCGAGCCTTGTCGGGGGCATCGTATATGAGAGTGCCGCATCGGGTGTGGTGAGCACCGCGTCAAGCTCGCCCCTCATCACTCCGAAAAGCACCTTAAGCCTCTCATGCTCGTACTCATGGGAGGCTGAAATATTATAAAGGTTGAGGTCTCTATTTAGATAGAACGCCGCGCGGAGCTTATGATCCGCAAGCATTCGTGTGATCCTCAGACACTCCTTTTCATCGGAGCAGATCATCACAAGAGGCGTCCTGCCCCTCTGCACCGCAGTATCGCGAATGAGGCTGACCACGGCGGCGTCGGACGCACCGTCGCAAAGTCCGCTGACCGCTATCGGGTAGGGCTTATGCGACGAGAGCTCCTTTTTTACGGTATCCAAGAGCTGAGGATATTCCTCATCAAGCCTTATTACATCGGTGATAAGATCCATTCCTATCTTCCCCCCTCCGCAGGGCTCCAGCCGTTGCAGATCTGCATTGCGCCGTCGATATCCCCATTCAGGATATGCTCAAGTCCCTCGCAGGCTACGGGGAGCGTCTTATCGAGTGTTTTCAACTCGCCATCACTCATCTCGGAGAGCACCCACGCGGCAAGATCGTAGTCGGGATGGGGCTTTTCGCCAACTCCGAGTCTTATCCTCGGGAAGGCTTGTGAGCCTGTCTCGGCAATTATGCTCTTTATGCCGTTATGTCCGCCTGCGCTACCGTCTCTGCGGACTCGCATCCTGCCAACTGGGAGGGTGATATCATCATAGATGACGACAAGTGCCTCGGGCGGAAGCTTATAATAATCGAGCACCGCACGCACGCACTCTCCCGAAAGGTTCATAAAGGTCTGCGGCTTGACGAGCAGGACACGCTTGCCTGCTACGGTCGCCTCGCCTACGAGCCCCTTCATCGACAAACGGGAAACGCTCGCACCGTATTTTCTGCAAATATAGTCGAGGGCGAGAAAGCCCATATTATGTCTGGTATGGAGGTATTCCGCCCCGGGGTTTCCGAGTCCCACGACCACGCGGGATATTGGCTCGCGCGGTGCTGTGGGCTCGGATATTTTTTTGAAAAGCTCAAATATATCAGTCATTCTTTAACTAACTCCTATCCCTTCTCCCTATCCAAAGAGGGAGATCTGATCGGTATCGGAGAGCCCGTCAAGGACTCCGTTCTTGCGCAGGATATCTATCACCGAGCCTGAAAGCTTCGCTCTGATCTGAAGATCCTCCACGGAGAAGAAATCCTCCTCATTTCTTGCGTCGATGATATTCTGTGCAGCGTTCTCACCAAGTCCCGAGAGCGACGAGAACGGCAATCTGATGCCTCCGTTTTCGGGTAGAAACGCCTTATGGTCCGATCTCTTGAGGTCTATCGGGAGGAATTTAATTCCCCTCGCGTATGCCTCTCTGACGAGCTGAAGTCCTGCCACGGACGCCTGCTCCTTTTGCGATGCGTCCCTACCGAGATCCTCTATACGCTTGATCTCGTTTGAAACGCCCCTCTGTCCCCTCATAACGATCTCCGCATCAAGTCCGACGCTCGCAACGGTGAACATTGCCGCATAAAATGCTACGGGCATATGCACCTTATACCATCCCACGCGGATCGCGGACATAACGTATGCGGCGGCGTGCGCCTTCGGGAACATATATTTTATCTTTTTACACGAATCTATGTACCAATTCGGGACGCCCGTTTCGGTCATAGTGATCTCCCACTCGGGCTTAAGTCCCCTGCCCTTACGCACGCTCTCCATTATTTGGAACGAAAGTGCGCTATCGACTCCGTAGGCGATGAGGTCGTTCATGATATTATCACGACAGCCTATAACGTGGGATATATCGCAGGTGCCGTTATTGATGAGGTCCTGCGCATTACCCGTCCAAACGTCCGTGCCGTGGGAAAGTCCAGAAATCTGAAGCAGGTCGGCAAAGGAGCGTGGCTTCGCCTCCTCGACCATCTTCATAACGAAGCGTGTGCCGAACTCGGGAAGTCCGTATGTGCCTATCCTTGCGCCACCGATATCGTCGGGGGATATTCCGAGGGGATCTGTCGAGAGGAACAGCTCATAGACAGACTTGTCGTTCATCGGAACGTCCATAACGCTCGTATTGGAAAAGCGCTCGATCCACTTATACTTCGTCGGAATATCGTGTCCGAGCTCGTCGAGCTTAAGAAGTGTGTCGTGGAGATACTCAAATGTGAAATGAGTTGTTATTATGTTCGAGCTTGCGTCCTCGGCAGGGTGCTGAACGGGGCAAAAATCGTATATCTCCATCTCCTTGGGAACAACGACGATGCCACCGGGGTGCTGACCTGTGGTACGCTTCACGCCGACGCACTTGGAGACGAGCCTATTCATCTCCGCACGCGGCAGGCTGATGCCCTTCTCCTCGAGGTATTTGAGCACGAAGCCGTATGCGGTCTTATCCGCCACGCCGCCGATCGTGCCTGCACGGAAGACGTTCTCTGCACCGAAAAGCTCCTCGGTGTATTTATGCACCTTTCCCTGCACCTCGCCCGAGAAGTTGAGATCTATATCGGGGGATTTCTCGCCGTAGAAGCCGAGGAAGGTCTCAAAGGGTATATCATGTCCGTCGGCGTGGTATTTTGTACCGCAGACGGGGCAATTCTTATCGGGAAGGTCAAAGCCCGAGCCGACCTCACCGTTCAAGAAGAACTCACTATGCTTGCAGTTAGGGCAATAATAGTGGGGCTTCAGAGGATTGACCTCCGAAATTCCTGCGCAGGACGCGACGAAGGACGAGCCGACAGAGCCTCTTGAGCCGACGAGGTAGCCGTTATCCTCGCTATATTTTACGAGCTTCTGCGCGATGATATAGAGCACCGCAAAGCCGTTCTTTATGATGGAGCCAAGCTCCTTATCGAGCCTATTCTTCACTATATCGGGCAGGGGTGAGCCGTATTTGCTCTCCGCATTCTCATAGCAGATGCGCTGAAGATCCTCCTCTGCTCCCTCTATCTTCGGTGTAAACGTTCCCTTCGGGAAGGGGCGTATGCCGTCCTCGATCATATCGGCAATAAGGTTGGTATTCGTTACGACGACCTCATAAGCCTTTTCCTTACCGAGGTATGAGAACTCCTCGAGCATCTCCTCGGTCGTTCTGACGTAGAGGGGGCAATCCCTGTCGGCGTCCTTAAATCTCATTCCCGAGAGCAGGACCTTTCTGCCGATCTCGTCGTCGGGATCGAGGTAGTGCGCATCGCAGGTGGCGACGACGGGCTTTTTATATTTTTCGCCGAGCTCGACTATCTGCCTATTGAGGTCGCGCAGATCCTCGTCGCTTCCGACTGTGCCCTCGGCAATAAGAAATCTGTTATTTGAAATAGGCTGGATCTCAAGGTAGTCATAGAAATTGACTATATCCCTGATATCGTCCTCGGGCTTCTTCTCAAGTATCGCACGGAAAAGCTCCCCTGCCTCGCACGCAGAGCCGAGTATAAGTCCCTCGCGGTGCTTCTCAAGCTCCGATCTCGGTATACGAGGCACTCGCTTATAGTAATTCAGGTAGGAATACGAAACGAGCTTATAGAGGTTCTTCAGTCCTGTGGGATTCTTTACAAGTATTATCTGATGGTATGGCTTGACGGTGAGGGGATCGGCGTGCTCGCTCATATCCCTCTCCAAGTCGGCAAACGTTCTTATATCGAAGCGTTCCATCTTTGCGACCATGGCGAAGAAGATGTTTGCGAGCATCTCCGCGTCATCGGACGCTCTGTGATGATTGAACGAGCCGAGGTCGTAATATTTCGCCACCACGTCAAGCTTATGGCTCTTAAGATCGGAATTCAGAAAACGTGAGAGCGTGACAGTATCGAGATAGGGGTTTGCGAAATGATATCCGCACTCCCTCGACGCCTTTCTGATAAAGGAGATATCGAAATTTGCGTTATGCGCTATGAGCAGGCAGTCGCCCGCAAATTCAAGGAAGCGTGCGAGAACGGTCTCGATCCTATCCGCATCTGCGACCATGGCGTCGTCGATACCCGTAAGCTCAACGATATTCTCGGGTATGGGCGTATCGGGATTGACGAACTCGTCAAAGCGGTCTATGACCTCGCCATTCCTTATCTTTACCGCACCGATCTCTATTATCTGAGAGGTTAGGACGGAGAGTCCCGTGGTCTCTATATCAAAGACCACCATCTCATCATTGAAGCTGCCGTCATACTCGCCCGTTACCGCGCTGACCTTATCGTTTACATAGTACGCCTCCATGCCGTAGATAACCTTCATACCAAGCTTCTCGGAGGCGAGCATTGCCATCTGATAGCCCTGAACATTTCCATGGTCTGTGATGGCTACGGCACGGTGTCCCCATGAATGTGCGACCTTGACCGCCTCATCGGGGGGCAGGAGCGCGTCCATAGTGGACATCTGTGTATGAAGATGAAGCTCCACCCTCTTTTCGGGGGCGTTATCCATTCTCTTTATCTGTTCTATTTTTGATATATGGTTAAAGGTGAAAACGAGGTCGCGGTCGTATGTGCCGTCCCTCTTTTTCTCGTGCTTTGCGTAGCCGTAGAGGGCGTAGGACGAGCCGTTCTTCACCGCAGAGGCGATCTGCGCACTCTCCTTATCGCTCTTATACGCGCGGACCTCGAGGGAGGTATTTCCGTCATATATGCAGAAGGTGGTGGAGACACTGTTTCCCCTGCGTGCAGGCTCCTGTGTAAAACCGAATACCTCACCGATAACGACGGTGCGCACGCCCTCCTTCAGCTCCGCTATGGGTGTGGGGTTGACGTCAAATTCCTCTCCCCAGACGCACTCGGGGGCACTGAGGTCAAAGGTCCTCGTGCCTATTTTATAAATACCGTTCTCCGACGATGCGGAATGACTGCACTCAAATAGCGTCGCCACTCTCGGAAGGTCGGCAGCCGAGGGCTCAGCAGGTGCGGCAGGTCTGTTTTCCGAGCCGCTATGCTGCTGGGACTCATACCTTTTTGCCTGCTCCGAGATCTCACGGTCAAATCTGTCCATCTCGCCGCTTCGTCTATCCCTTGTGGCAGACGCAAGCTTTTCATCATTCACTATATCCACGCTGTATTTCGTGCCGAACTCTGAAAACAGTATATTCTCAATAACGCTCGGCGTGCTCGCGTCGTTAAGGAGCGTAACTCCCCCTCTTGCGAACGGTATAACAACTCTTATTTCGTTGCCCTCAACACTCCAATCTGCGCCCGAGAAAAAGCCCTTTGCGACGACTCCGACTCTCTCTGCCTCAAGAAGTATCTGCTGAAAATACTGCTCCGAAAAGAGGTCTGTGGGATACTTAGGCAATATCTTCACAGCGGAGATATTATATGCCTCCCTCATCTCGTCCTCAATCTTATAGAGCAGGGGCTTATTTATTATCCTATCAAAGGACACCTCCGCCTGCAGGATGCGGTTGACCTTATCCGCGCGCACGGACGAGACTCCCACGACATGCGAAAGGGCGGCAAGGATCTCCGTGCCGCTGGGGTGATATCTATTGAAAATTTCGAGAAAGCTCTTCTCTGCCATAGTCTATACCTTCATTTTCTTAATCCTGCTTATCAAAGCGTCAATAACGCGATCCTCGGGGATCTTCTCGATTATCTCTCCGCCTGCAAAGAGCAAGCCCTCGCCGATGCCGCCTGCGATGCCTATATCAGCCTCGCGCGCCTCCCCGGGTCCATTGACGGCACAGCCCATAACTGCGACCTTTACGGGAACGTCGGAGAGCCCCTCACGCTCTATTGCCTCCTCAAGCCTTGCGACAAGGGAGATAAGGTCTATTTTCGTTCTTCCGCAGGTGGGACAGCTGACTATCTTGATGCCGCTCTGCCCCTCGAGCTCGACGGAATTAAGTATCCTCTTTGCCGCGGCGATCTCGAGCACGGGATCAGCGGTGAGCGATACACGCACGGTATCCCCTATTCCGTCGCAGAGCAGAGCGCCGATGCCGATGCCGCTCTTGAGCGTACCGAGCTCCGCGCTTCCTGCCTCGGTAACTCCGAGGTGGATATTATAGGGGCACGCCTCGGCAATGAGCCTATTTGCACGTATCATATCGGGAACGTTGGACGCCTTGATCGAAATGACGGTATTTTCAAATCCGTATTTCTCGAGCAGGGCGATATGCTCAAGTGCGCTCTCGCAAAGTGCCTCTGGCGTCGGAGAGCCGTATTTCTCGAGCACCTCACGTCTGAGAGAGCCTGAGTTTATGCCGACTCTTATCGGTATATCACGCTTAGCGCACGCCTCTGCGACCGTGCGGACCTTAGCGTCATCCCCGATATTGCCAGGATTTATCCTTATTTTATCGACTCCGAGCTCCGCACATCTGAGCGCGACTCTATAATCAAAATGTATATCCGCGACGATGGGAATACCAACTCCCATATCCTTAAGATACGGAATGGTCTCTGCCGCCTCGAGCGTGGGAACGGTTATTCTGACTATATCACAGCCCGCCCTCTCGAGTTCCCTTATCTGCGCAAACGTTGCCGCCCTATCGCAGGTATCGGTATTCGTCATTGACTGTATCGCGATGGGCGAGTCGCCTCCGATATAGGTATTCCCTATCCTTAGCTTCTTCGTCCTTCTTCTTATAGCGTTATAATTCATTTTTCAAGCCTCAAAAAAGATTTATTACGTCCTTGACGGAGATGAAAAGCATAAATGCGAGCAGGAGCATCATCGTTACGCCCGTGATCGTATCCTCTATCTCCTTTTTTATGACCTTTTTGCCTGCTATACCGTCGATGAGGTGGAAAACTATCCTACCACCGTCGAGCGCGGGTATGGGCAAAAGGTTGAATATACCGAGATTCATACTAATGAGCACCACGAGGTTGACAAGGGACGCGATGCTGACCTGCGCCACCTGCTCAACGGTATCTATGATGCCGATAGGTCCTGAAACGGCGTCCATTCCGAATCTTCCCGTTATCATTCCGACAAGGGAGTCAAATACCATCTTGACCATATTCAGCGAGCGGTAGAACGCCTGATAGATATAATCAAAAAACGTTACGGTATCGAGTGCGCCGAGTGCGTAGAGTTTGAAATCGAGCACTCCGAGGGAGACGCCTTGCTCCTCTGCGGTATCGAAAACGACATTCTCAAGCACCAGCGTCTCGCCGTCTCTTATGACGGTAATATCTATCGCCTCATAGCCCTGCATCGTTATCTCATACACGACCTCCTCGCCCGTATGGACCTTGACGTTGCCGATCTTCACTATCTCATCGCCGATCTGCAGCTTTGCGTTGCTTATCGCACCATCGTTGAACTCGCCCACCGTGGTAGAGCCGAGTGTGGGTGTGCAAATGACGAGTATGAACATAACTATCACCGCAAAGAGGATATTTACAATGGGGCCTGCCGCTGTAACGGCGATCTTCTTCCACGGGCTGAGGTTATCATACGCCGCAGGATCATCGCTCGTTCCCTCCTCACCCTCCATGCTGACAAATCCGCCGATGGGAAATGCGCGGAGGGAATATTTCGTGCCCGTCTTACCCTCCCACGAGTAGAGCTTTGGGCCCATGCCTATCGAAAACTCGAGCACGGGAACGTGAAACAGGCGTGCGAAAAAGAAATGTCCGAATTCGTGGATAAACGTCAAAAATCCTATCACTAACAGTGTGATAAGAGCGTACAGAATAAAGTTCAATGTGATTCTCCTTAAATTAACTAAGCTTCAGATATTCAGAGCAGATCTCTCTTGCTGCTCTGTCTGTCTCCATTATGCCCTCAAGGGTATGCGCCTCCGCCGCCCTTGGCATACTGTAAACCGTTTTGCAAACGCTCTCGGCGATATCCGAGAAGCGTATTTTTTCATTAAGATACGCGCCGACGGCGATCTCATTTGCCGCATTGAGTGCGGCGCAGGTCGCACCGCCCCTGCCGAGTGCATAGAGTGCGAGGTCGAGGAGTGGAAAGGTCTCCCGATCCGGCTCGGCGAAGGTGAGGTGGGATATTTTCGCAAGGTCAAGTGGCTCAATAACACCGCTCGATCTCGCACCCATATCGAGTGCGTACTGAACACAATGCCTCATATCGGGCACGGAGAGCTGTGCGATGATGCTATTATCAATGTATTCGACCATTGAGTGGATTATACTCTCCCTATGCACGAGCACGCCTATCTTATCAGGTGTGAGCGAAAAGAGGTGTGCCGCCTCTATGACCTCAAAGCCCTTATTCATCAGCGTTGCGCTGTCTATTGTTATTTTTGCGCCCATTTTCCACGTGGGATGTGCGAGCGCTCTTGAGAGGGGCATATCGTGCAGCTCCGCGGCTGTCATTCCGAAGAACGGTCCTCCCGAGGCGGTAAGTATTATACGCTTGACCTCCTCGTGCCTACCTGCTCGCAGACATTGGTGTATGGCGCAATGCTCGCTATCGACGGGAAATATCTCGATCCCCCTCCTGCGTGCGAGCGACATAACTATCTCGCCTGCCACGACAAGGCTCTCCTTATTCGCAAGCGCGAGCCTCGCACCGCTCTCGAGCACTGCGAGCGTCGGTCGAAGCCCTGCGTATCCAATTATCGAATTGACTGCAACGGTGGCACCGCTCTCGGCTATCATCGTACAGATGCCCTCAACGCCAGAGAGCACTCTGATATCCGTATCGGCAAGTGCTACTGCAAGATCAGCCGCGGCACGCTCGTCGCACATAGCGGCAAGGCTCACGTGATGCTCCCTTGCCTGCTCCTCAACTCTGCGCCAATTCTTATCGGCACAGATACCGACCACCTGCGTGCCCGTTTTTCTTGCTACGTCGAGTGCCTGCTCGCCTATCGAGCCTGTTGAGCCGAGGACGAGCATTTTTTCGCCGTGCAGAGGTTCTTTTGCGGATATATTCAATATATTACTCATTTATGCAAGGAAAAATGCAAGCACTACGGCTACTGCAAGTATCGAATCAAATCTATCCAGCACTCCGCCGTGCCCGGGGAAGAGCTTTCCATAATCCTTAATACCGTATGTTCTCTTTATGACCGACATTGAGAGGTCGCCTATCTGCGAGACCACCGAGCACAGAAGTCCCATAAGTGCAACGAGCACAAGACTTATATCTGCGTCCGTAAAATGATTTATCAGCGCACCGTAGCCGAGAAATGCACCGACGCAGAAGATCATACCTCCAATGCTACCCTCCACGGTCTTTTTGGGGCTGGTGTTGGGCATGAGCTTATGCTTTCCGAATAGTCTTCCCGAAAAGTAAGCGAAGATATCCGTTACCCACGCGCCGATGAAGATGAAGTACCAATAGTATTCCCCACCCTGTGCGGAGCGCACCATGACCACCGACGAAAATGCGCCGATTATGTAAAGGCACACGAGCGTGCTCGAAATATACACGTTCATATCGCGCTCGGGATGCTTCTCATATCGGTATATCCAGATCGCAAGCAGGTAGAGCACATACAAGAGAATAATGTGCACGATCTCAAGCTTGAAGGTGCCGACCGTGCCGTCCTTCAGATACCAAACCGCAAGGGGCATGACCACCGCCATGATATAGAGGGGTATGGAGAAGGCGAGATCCTTCCTTGTACCCATGCATCCAAGCAGCTCATAAACGCCGACGACGCCCAAAAACGCCATCACTATCGGAAACACAGGCGTCCACGAAAAAATGCATATCGGTATGGCGATTATTGCTATCACTATTGCCGTAATAATTCTTTGTTTCATAAAATATGGTCTCCTTACACCGTTTTACGAAAAAGCCTTACGCCTTTCCGTAATTTCTCTTTCTCGAGTAAAAGTCCTCTATTGCGGCTCTGAGGTCGTCCTCTCCGAAATCGGGCCAGAGTGTATCGGTAAAATACAGCTCCGAATACGAGGACTGCCAGAGCAGGAAATTTGAGAGCCTTCTCTCCCCTGCCGTTCTGATTATAAGATCGGGATCGGGATCGCCCCTTGTATAAAGTGCACAGGACAGGTTCTCCTGCGTTATCTCCTCTCCGTTCTCTGTGAGCCTTCGGCACGCACGGACTATCTCATCCCTGCCACCGTAGTTTATTGCCACGTTCAGCGTGCGTTCAAATTGTGCAGTCCGTTTTTCGAGTGCGTCTATCCTCCGTCTGAGTCCTGCGTCAAGTCCGCTCTTATCTCCCAGCATACGGAAGCGCACGCCGCGTCTGACAAGGTCATCTCCGCAGGTATCAAGATAGAGCGAGAGCAGGCTCATTATCGTTCGTATCTCCTTCGGAGGTCTTTTCCAATTCTCCGTGGAGAATGCGTAGAACGTTACCGTATCAAGCCCTATATCAAAGCAATAATACGCTATACGCTCAAAGGTCTTGACGCCGACCTTATGTCCCTCGGGACGCTCCATGCCGCGAGCCTTAGCCCATCTGCCGTTGCCGTCCATTATGAAGGCGATATGCTTAAGTCTTTCGTCGACCTTGAATTCCGCTTGATCCATACTTACACCTCAAATTCCAAAAAGGCGGGAATTTCGCCCGCCCAAGTAGTCTGTTTTAGATCTCCATGATCTCCTTTTCCTTTTTCGCAGAGGCAGCGTCTACCTCCTTGATATATCTGTCCGTCAGATCCTGCACCTTCTTCTCGGCGTTCTTAACGTCGTCCTCGGTGAGTGCTCCGTCCTTTTTATCCTTCTTGATGCTATCGTTTGCATCGCGTCTGATATTGCGAATGGCGACCTTAGTATCCTCGCCCATTCTCTGGATCTGCTTCTTAAGCTCCTTACGTCTTTCCTCAGTAACCTGCGGGAACACGAGGCGGATCATCTTGCCGTCGTTCGAGGGGTTTATTCCGATGTCGCTTACGAGTATAGCCTTCTCGATAGCCTTGAGTGTGCTTGCGTCATAGGGTGTGATCGTGAGCGTTCTCGAATCCACCATTCTGATGTCTGCCATCGTATTTACGGGTGTGGGAGAGCCGTAATATTCAAACGTAACTCTATTGAGAACGCCTGCGTTCGCCTGTCCTGCCCTGATGCTCGCAAGATCATACTCGTAGGACGCGATGGTCTTCTTCATCTTCTCTTCAAAATCCTTAATAACGAATGCCATATCATATACCTCTATTCTTTCCTGATTTTATTTGTGTAATTCAGTTCCTATGCGCTCGCCCATTATCACCCTGTAAATATTTTCGGGATCCTTGAGTTCAAATGCATAGCATCTGATACCGTTATCCATGCAAAATGCGCTTGCCGTGGCATCAAGCGCGCGGAGATCCTTATCGAGCATCTCCGAGTACGTTATCTCGTCATATCTGACCGCCGTGGGATCTATGTGCGGATCTGCGGTATAAACGCCGTCTATATTCTTAGCCATAAGAATTATATCCGCGCCAAGCTCCGCTGCTCGTATTGCCGCACCCGTGTCGGTGGAGAAATACGGCATTCCCGTACCGCCTCCGATTATCACGACCTCTCCCTCGTCAAGATGCCTTCTTGCATCTCTTATCCTATACGGATCGGCAAAGGCGGGGACGTCCATCACCGTCATCGCTCTGGCACGCAAGCCCTGCCCGACGAATGTATCCTCAAGTGCCAATGCATTTATTGCGGTGGCGAGCATTCCCATCTGGTCGGCTCTTGCTCTGTCCATATCGCCGCTCTGTCTGCCGCGCCAGATATTACCTGCGCCCACGACTATGGCGATCTGCACTCCTGCCTCCGTGCATCTCTTCAAAACATTTGCGATGCTCGCGATATAGTCAAAATTGAGAATACCGTCGCAATCCCTCGCAAGTGCCTCTCCAGAGAGCTTCAGCAGGACTCTTTTATACTTGGGGCTTCCTATTTCCATCGGCTTTCCCTCCACGGTGGTGTTTTATTTTTTGCAGATCATACTCTGCTATCTTATATAATACTATTTTTTTCGCCGTTTGTAAAGGCTTTTTTCGCAATTATTTGTATTTTTTGCTCTTATTTATGATATTTTCCGCCGTGTGATATCGAAAGGCAGCGATAAAGTATCTCCAAGAGCCACACACGGAGCATCTGATGTGTCAAGGTCATTCTCGATACGCTCATTCGCATATCGCACGCGCTTTTTACCTCGTCGGAGAGTCCCCACGAGCTTCCGATGATGATCGCGACCTCTCCGTGGGATGCGGAGATAGCGTCGAGCCTCTCCGAGAACTCCTCGCTTGAGAGCTGCTTACCCTCGACGCACATTGCGATCTTATATGCTCTCGGGGATATCTGCGAAAGTATCCGCTTCCCCTCCGCTGTAAGTGCCTGCTCGATCTCCCTCTCCGTGGGATCGTCGGGGATGCGGCACTCCTTAAATTCTATTATCTCAAGCTTACAGTATGCACCAAGACGCTTTTTGTACTCCGCTATGGCGTCCTTGTAATACTGCTCCTTGAGCGTTCCTGTTGCGTATATTTTTATATTCAGCATAGCGACCTCTCAAACGAGCCTTACGCACTCGTACTGTGATGCGACCTTGATATTGACAGACTCATCCGCCACCGCTCCGCAGACCTCACTATATGCAAGGGTGGGATCGTTATTCTCCTCGCTCAGGTGGGCAAGAAGTATATTTTTTGTGCCCGATGCGCAAAGCTCCGAGGCGAACGCGGCGCAGTCCTTATTTGACAGATGCCCACGCCCCGAGCGTATTCTGAGCTTCAGGTCATGGGGGTAAGGCCCCGTCATGAGCATATCCTCGTCATGGTTGGACTCGAGAACGACGCTCTCACAGCCGAGAAGTCCGCTGCGTATCTCGTCCGTTACCATACCGATATCGGTAGCGTAGCCGATGCAGATCTGCTCGCCCTCTGTGCCGTCAAGCTCTATTCGGTAGCCGACGGAGCAGGCGCTGTCATGGGGCGTCGGGAAGCTGGTAACCGTCATATTCCCCACTCTGACGCAGAATATCGGAGAATGGGTAATGATGCGATCTGTCGGTAGGGTGAGTCCCTTTGAGAGCATTGCGTCGGCACTGGCCTGCGCGATGTGCACCTGTATGGGGTGCTTTTTCAAGAGATTTTCAAGTGCTTTTATGTGGTCGGTGTGCTCGTGAGTTATGAATATCGCATCTATCTCATCGACGCTCTTTTTGAGTGTGGAGAGTGCGGAGCAGAGTGCTTTTGCACTCTTTCCTGCATCTATAAGTACCCTTGTATCCTCCGACTCTATGAGGACGGAATTGCCCCTTGAGCCTGAATAAAGTGCCGTTACGGAATATTTCATTATTCCGACACCCTTATTGCGCCGTAGCGTCTTATGCTGAGGACAAGGCACGAGCCCTCTCCGAACACGGAATCCATACGTGCTCTGTATGCGTCAACATCACTCTCTGCGACATAAGCCTGAACCGTTCCTGCAAAGCCGCCGCCGTGGACGCGGAATGCGCCCCTCCTGCCCCTCATAAAGCTCTCCGTAAGGCAGAGTGCGAGGCTGAGTCCCTGCTCGCGGACGTTTGAGTTTGTGTAAACGTTCTGAAGGTAGCAGAACGATGATCTTCCCGAGGCTATCACGTCGGAGAGGTAAAGGTCGATATTTCCCACTTTGAGAGCGTCCGTCATCTCTGTAACTCTGGCGTTCTCATCGAGGAAATGCAATGCGCGGAGCACTGCCCTATCTCCAAGGCTCTCCCTCATATCCGCAATAGAGCCCTCTATCTCCTCCCTCGTGCACTCACGAAGGTAGGTCTTGCCGAGGTAATTTGCAACGCTCCTCATCTCGGAGGGCACTGCGGCATAATCCCCCGTGAGGTCAGCGTGGTTGCCACCCGTATCAACGATGCAGAGTCTATACCCTGCCGCCGAGAGGTCGAAATCTATCTTCTCTATTCTCGGAGCGTCCGCATCGGCAAAATCTATTCCCACGACGCCACCGACGGCGCAGGCGACCTGATCCATAAGTCCGCAGGGCTTGCCGAAGAACACGTTCTCCGCATACTGTGCGAGCATAGCGATCTCTACATTATCGACTCTGCCGCCGTTATATTCATAATTAAGTATATTTCCTATCATATCCTCAAAGGCAGCACTCGAGGACAGCCCCGAGCCTCTGAGAACATCCGAGGTGCAGTAGGCATCGAAGCCACCGACGGAATAGCCCTTATCGCCAAAGCCGCGGCACATACCTGCGATGAGGCTTGCGCTCGTTCCGAAAAACTCCGCCCAAGGCTCGGAATATTCTGCTATATCGACGCATATCGCGTCAAAGCCCTCACTCTTGAGGCGGATGACGTTATCATTCCTGCGTGCGACAACGGCAATTATATCAAGGCTTATCGACGCGGCAATGACCTTACCGCGGTTATGATCCGTATGGTTACCTGCAAGCTCGCTCCTGCCGGGGACGGAATAAAGAGCTACGTCCGCATCCGTACCGTAAAGCTCCTCAAACTGTGTGAGTGCGCAGATATATCTTTCCCTCTGTGCGTCGAGGAGGTGCGTGCCATAGACGTCCGCAAGCCTTTTATCGAGCGTGCCGCTACGTATTTGCGATCTGAGTTGTTCAAGCTTCATTATCTTACCTCTATATCTTTGAAATTCCAATACTATACCGATATATTATATCATTATTTTTTGAAAATGACAAGGGCTTTTGCGTAATTTATGCAATTTATGCGCCCCCAAAAAAGATCTGCACAGCACCGTGGTACTATGCAGATCTGCATTTTATTCCGTTTGACCTATGTCCTCGGAGATCGTGATGAGCAAATGCGTCCTCTCCGCCTGTGCACCGCGTATCTCAACGATATAGTCGAGCTCGAGCGTGCCGTCCGTAAGGATCATATTTTTGACCGACTTAGTATACACGCATATCTCGAACGGCATATACTCCGTCTTGTATGTGCAGATGTGGCGCTTTCCCTCCTCAAAGACGAGAATCGTATTCACGCTCCCGCTACGCATCATGACGACAAGCTCGGGGGTACTGCGCTCAAAGCGCACCTGCGTATGCGAGCCCTCCATGCCCGTAAGCTCGGTCTCGTCATAGGCGATTATCACTCTGTCGTCGTTGATATATAGCTCACCCTCGCTATACAGTTCTATAAATCCGTCTCCGTCGGAATCCTCGCCGTCGCCGTCATACTCGTCGTCGCCGTAGAGCAGGCTGTCAAAAAAGCTGTCCTCGGGCGCATCCCTGTGCGAGGTGAGGTGTATATTTATATTTTTCTTTATCATGTCAGCGTTCACCGCCTCAGAACAACTCTATGAGCTCCTTCGGGCTCTTAGTGAAATCGCGTATTCCGTCCTCGGTAACAGCCGCCATATCCTCGATCCTGCAACCGTATTTCTCGGGAATGTAGATGCCCGGCTCGAAGGTAACGACGTTGCCCACAACGAGCTGTGCCGACTTATCAACACCGGGTGCGAGGCGGGGGCTCTCGTGGATATACATACCTACACCGTGTCCGAGGGAATGTCCGAATCTGCCCTCGTAGCCTGCGCCGTTTATGATATCCCTTGCGATCTCGTCAAGGCGGTGGCAGCCTCTCTCGCCTGCCGCCGCTGCCTCAAGCGCTCTTGTCTGAGCCTCAAGGACGGTATAGTAGACCTTCTTTATATCCGCGTCAGACTTGCCGAGCACGACGGTCCTCGTCATATCCGAGCAATAGCCCTCGTAAACACAGCCGAAATCCATGGTGAGAAAGCCGCGCTCGAGCTTTACGTTTCTCGGAACGCCGTGGGGCATGGACGATGCCTTACCCGATACCGCGATCGTATCGAAGGATGTTCTCTCCGCACCGTTTCTTCTCATAAAGAACTCTATCTCGAGTGCCACGTCGACCTCGGTCATATCGGGTTTAATGAAATTCACGATGTGCGTGAACGCCTCGTCCGTAATGCGCTGAGCCTGCGCCATTTTTTCAAGCTCGTCGGGCGTCTTTACCATTCTCATAGAGGTAAGGATAGCCGACGCACCACCGACGTAGCTGACTGCTCCCTGTGCCGCTCTCTCAAAGAACGAGAGCATCTCAAGGCTGACCTCGCTCTCCTCAACGAGCACTTTCTTGACTCCGTGCGCAGAGGCGAGCTCTGCGACCTTCTTGACAAGGGATGTGCCGGGAGCAAGGATCTCGAGATCCTCGGGATCGACCGCCTTCTGTGCCGCCTCGGTATAGCGGAAATCGGTGAGCAGGTATGCCTTGTCGCAGAATACCACGACGTAGCCGTCATCAAATGCGAAATTCGAGACGTACCTCTGATTGAGTGCGGAGCTGAGCAGTATTCCCTCTACTCCCTTCTCCTGCATTATCTTCTGTAATCTTTTCAAATGTGTCATTTATATTTTCTCCTTTTCGTTGATTTGCATATCTTGCCTGCGCTTTTTGAAAAAGCTCCTCATTATCGGCTTCTCGAGTCCTCTTTTTATCTTAAAGAGCAGATTTTTCTTGTCCTTGATCGGTGGGACGAGGATCGTTCTCATGCCGCAGAGCTTGCCTGCGCATATATCGGTAAAGATCTGGTCGCCCATAAACGCGCAGGACTCCGCCGATGCACCGAGGGATGCGAGCGCACGTCTCACGCTCTTCTGTGCAAAGGGCTTGCTTGACCTCGCGTAAGCAGGCGCGCCGATGCTTTCATTAAATTTGTCGATGCGGGCGTGGCTCGTGTTGTTCGATATGAACGCAAAGCCTATGCCTGCCTCCCTGAGAGATCCGAGCCACGTGAGTATCTCCTCATTCGGTTCTGCGAGCTCATAGGGTGCTATGGTATTGTCTATATCTATCATAAGAGACGTGATCCCAAGCTCCTGCAGGAGGTCGGGCGTTACGTCAATAAAGCTATTAAAATATAGGTCGGGGAAGAATTTATCGAGCATTTCAAAATGTGCCTTTCGCTAAGATAAGACTATAATACCAAATTTTCTTGTAACTTTCAATCCTTTTTTCAAAAAAATTCGAAAAAATCGCAAAAAAACTCTTGACATCCTCGTCGATTTGTGATAATATAATTAAGCATTTGGCATGCGAGTGTAGTTCAATGGTAGAATTCCAGCCTTCCAAGCTGGTCGCGTGGGTTCGATTCCCATCACTCGCTCCATTTTTGTGCCTTTAGCTCAGTTGGATAGAGCAACTGCCTTCTAAGCAGTAGGTCGGGGGTTCGAATCCCTCAAGGCACGCCAGACATTGAGAGTCGCAAGACTCTCTTTGACTACTTATGGTGGGTGTAGCTAAGTTGGTTATAGCGCCAGGTTGTGGCCCTGGAGGCCGTGGGTTCGAATCCCATCACTCACCCCAGAAAAAAGCACTTGCTATGCAAGTGCTTTTTTCAACTAAGTGTGCCTTGCGGCACGAGAAGTGATGCTTCGCACATGAAGTGATGCTTCGCCTCGTGAAGTGTCTGCGGACATGGGTGGCACACTTAACTTCACTGCAAAGCAACTTCACTTTTGCGCCAGCGTAAAACTTCACTGCGAGCACAGCGAGCAGCTTCACTTTGTGCACCAGCACAAACACATCATACGGGGGTTATATGTCAGAAAGCAAACTAAAAACGCAATCAATGGATTTTGCCGTGTCTATAATAAATCTCACAAAATCCCTCAAAGAGAAAAAGGAGTCCACCATCTCAAATCAAATTTGCAGAAGCGGCACAAGCATAGGTGCAAACATCCACGAAGCTCAATACGCTCAAGGCAAAAAGGATTTTATTTCTAAATTCGAAATTGCCTTGAAGGAAGCAAACGAGACGGGATACTGGCTCGATTTATTGTACAGAACAAAATACATAGACGAGCACATGTATAAAACTCTTTCCTCAAAGTGCACATCTCTTCGTGTTATGCTAATAGCTTCCTGCAAAACTGCAAAAGAAAACAACAATTAATAAATGCTACATTAGTGAGGACCAAAAATGTCAAACCTTCAAACCGAGATAAGCAGGCGGAGGACGTTCGCCATAATATCACACCCCGACGCGGGTAAGACGACCTTAACGGAAAAATTCCTGCTCTACGGCGGTGCTATTCAGTCAGCGGGCACGGTCAAGGGCAAGGCGAGCGATCGCCACGCAACGAGCGACTGGATGGATCTCGAAAAGCAGAGAGGTATCTCCATCACCTCCTCCGTTATGCAATTTGAATACGACGGCTACTGCATCAACATTCTTGACACGCCAGGACATCAGGACTTCTCCGAGGACACGTACAGAACGCTGATGGCGGCGGACAGTGCGGTGATGGTAATAGACGCCGCCAAGGGCATTGAGCCTCAGACACGCAAGCTCTTTAAGGTCTGCGCTATGAGGGATATTCCCATATTTACCTTTATAAACAAGCTTGACCGCGAGGCGCGTGATCCGTTCGATCTTCTCGACGAGCTCGAGCGCGAGTTCGGCATTGGAACGTATCCCATGAACTGGCCCATTGGCTGCGGTGTGAATTTCAAGGGTGTTTTCGACCGTGAGAGGCGTTCGATCCTTGCGTTTGACGAATTTCACAGCGGCAGAAACAGGATCGAGGGCATTTCCTGCGACATAACGGACGTCGAAAAGATGGATTCACTCATTGGCGAGTACGACCGCAGAGCTTTGGTCGATCAGATAGAGCTTCTTGACGTTGCGAGCTATGAATTTGACCTTGAGAAGGTTCGCCACGGCAAGCTCTCGCCCGTTTTCTTCGGCTCGGCGCTCAACAATTTCGGAGTTGAGCCGTTCCTGAAGAGCTTTCTTCAGATGACGACATCCCCCCTGCCCCGTCGCGCGGGTGATGCTATGATAGACCCCTTTGACGAGAAATTTTCCGCGTTCGTTTTCAAAATTCAGGCGAACATGAACAAGGCACACCGCGACAGGATCGCATTTATGAGGATCTGCTCGGGCAAGTTTGAGAGGAGCAAGGAGTACCTCCATGTTCAGAACGGTAAGGTAGCAAAGCTCTCCCAGCCTCAGCAAATGATGGCGCAGGAGCGTGAGGTCATCGACTGTGCCTACGCAGGCGACATAATCGGCGTATTCGATCCGGGCATCTTCTCTATCGGCGACACGGTATGCGATCCGACGCTTAAATTCACCTTTGAAAAAATCCCCACCTTCGCGCCCGAGCACTTTGAGCTTGTGGAGCAGAAGGATTCTATGAAGCGAAAGCAGTTTGCAAAGGGCATGAATCAGATAGCGCAGGAGGGTGCGATACAGATATTCTTCGAGCCTAATTCTGGTATGGAGCGCGTGATCGTCGGTGTTGTCGGTGTTCTGCAGTTTGAGGTGCTCGAGTACCGCTTGAAGCATGAATACGGCGTGGACATCATTCAGCGTCCCATGCCACAGCAGTATATACGCTACATTGAGAACAAGGACGTTGATCCCACCACTCTCACCCTCGACACCGACACAAAGTGGGTGCAGGATTACAGGGGAAACAATCTTCTCATCTTCCCTCGCGAGTGGAGCATTCGCTGGGCACTCGAGAAGAACAAGGGTCTCATCCTCAAGGAATTCAACGAAAAATAATATACCAAAATCAAAATATCGCCCACCGTCAGGTGAGCGATATTTTTATATTTATTTTGCATTTGAAATAATTTCAATATCTCCGTCGGTGCAATGGACCGTATACTTTTCTATATTTGCGTCCCATCTCGTTCCCTTAGCAAGAGCGTTCCACTCCGACGTCGTGCCGTCATAATATATATCCGTGAGCAGGGTGCAGTCGAAAAATGCAAAATTTCCGATGCTCACGATGCTATGTGGAAGCTTTACGGTCTTAAGAGCCTTACACTCTCTGAACGCCGCCGTCGGGATCGACCTCACGCCCTCTCCGATCATGACAGTCTTAAGTGAGGTACAGGTGCTGAAGATATATTTCCACGTTGCGCCTGTCTGCGTACATTCGGTAGCATTCCAATACACCGTCTCAAGTCCTGTGCAGTCCTTGAAGGCGTCGCTGCCTATGGATGTAACGCCCTCGGGGATCTTTACGCTCTTAAGACTCGCACAGCCGCTGAACGCGCCCTCTCCTATTGATGTAATATCGCTTTTGATGGTTATATCGGTGATCCCGTCACATCCTGAAAATGCATAATCGCTGATCGTTGAGGCGTTCATTATCACGACCTCTCTGAGGCTTTTCGGCACGCAGTCGGAATTTTTATTGTAGGATAAAGCTCCGAATATATATCCGAAATGCGATCTATAGCCTCCGATAAACGGCAGGGTGATGCTCTCGAGGCTCGTGCATCCCTCAAATGCCGCAGAGCTTATCGACGTTACGCTATCAGGAACCGTTAGAGTGCGAAGGGCGGTGCACCTTGCAAATGCGTATTCATCTATTTTCATTACACTATCCGATATGCTTACGCTACTTAGCGACGAGCAGCCGTAAAATGCGTGGTTCTCTATTGCTGTTATATTATCGGGAATGACCACGCTCTCGAGCGAGGTAAGGTTATAAAATGTATAGCTTCGTATATAGGTTATATCCTCTCCTATCGTAAGGGTGCGCAGGGCTGTGCAGTCCTCAAACAGATTTGGTGTGGTCGTCTGAAAATACGCGGTGGTGTTCCAGCAGACCTCCTCAAGTCCGCTACAACCCTTAAATACATAGTCATAGATATATTCTATATCGCCGCTGACGGTTACGCTCCTTATTCCCGTGCATTTATAAAATGCCATTCTGCCTATCATCTTACCGCCGCATATCACGACGTTCTTAAGGCTGCTTGGCACGTGATCGCCGTTATCCTCATAGGATCTTGCGCCGAATATATAGCCGAAATGATGCGTGCTGTCCACGAATTCGTCGATCTCCGCCTTAGAGCCGACGAACGGGAGGGTTATGCTCTCAAGACCTATACAACGCTCAAATGCGCCGAGTCCTATGGAGGTGACGCTATTTGAAACGGTAACGCTCACAAGGCTCTCACAGCCCTCGAATGCGTGATCGGATATCGAGAGCACAGTATCGGGCACGGTGAACGCCTCGCCGCTCTTAGCTGATGGGTAGCGAATGAGGGTGGTGCCGTCCTTGCTGTACAAAATTCCGTCAATGGAGGTATATGCTACGTTATTTTCGCCCACGGTGACAGTCATCAGCGAGCCGCACCAAGGAAATACATTCTTCCCAATACCGGTCACGCTATCGGGAATGGCGATCTCCACAAGTGAGTTACATTCTGAAAAAGCCTCGTCGCCTATGGTCGTTATGCCCTCGGGGAGCGTGATGCCCGTAAGCGTTCTGCATCTCGAAAACGCGCCCTTCCCTATCACCGTTACGGGCTTGCCGTCGTACTCGCTCGGGACCACTATCTCAGTACCCTCGGGCTTGCCGATGCTGACGAGGGTGTAGCTCTCGCCGTCGGGATTTAAGGAATACTGAGGCTCCTCTTGAGTGATCGGGGGATCATTATCGGGGGTGGCGGTAGTGGTCGTAGTCGTAGTGCCTCCGCCGCCGAGTATACCGCAGGCTGTAAGTGCAAGGAGAAGGATAACTATAAGTATTACCGTGGATATTTTTTTCATAGGTCTCAAATATCCTCCTTTTTTGGATTCCGATCTAATTATATCACCGTTTTTTCGATTTGTAAAGAAAAAATTTACAGACAGATATCCTATCACGGGATATCTGTCTGTATTGTACAATTATTTAAGCATTCCTGCGACTACCGCCTCAGCGGATGCGAGAGCCTCGCCGACCTTGGAGGCGTCAACGCCGCCTGCCATAGCGGAATCGGGGCGTCCGCCGCCCTTTCCGCCCGTTACCGACGCTACTGCGCCGACGAGCTTTCCTGCGTGGACTCCGTGAGATACGGCGTCCTTGCCTGCTACGGCGATGAAATTGAGTTTTCCGTGCGCGTTAACTGCGATCACGGCTACCGTATCGCTATGCTCAGCCTTTATCCTATCGGTAAGGCTTCTTGCGCTGTCGAGATCCATTCCCTCAGCCACGGTGGCGATGAGCTTGACCTCTCCGACCTGCGTAGCACTCGAGAGAACGCTATCCATCTTGCCTGCGGCGAGCTTGGAATTCAACTCCTCGATCTCCTTCTTCATCGCGGAAAGCTCGCCCTGAAGCGCGCTTGCCTTCTTTGCGATGTCGTTAGGATTCTGAACCTTTAGCTCGTTCGCGGTAGTGCGGATGAGCTCGTCACTCTTAGCGATAAGCCCGAGCACGCCCATGCCTGTTACTGCCTCGATCCTTCTGACACCTGCCGCAACGCTCGATTCGCTGATTATCTTAAAGAGTCCTATCTTACCCGTATTATCACAATGCGTTCCGCCGCAGAGCTCGGTCGAGAAGTTGCCCATCTTGACCATTCTGACGGTCTTGCCGTACTTCTCACCAAAGAGTGCCATCGCACCCTCATGTCTTGCGGTCTCAATGTCCGTCTCGACGGTCTTTATCTCATTTGCGGCGAGGATATTCGCGTTTACGAGTCCCTCGACCAATCGAAGTTCCTTATCGGTGAGTGCGACAAAATGCGTGAAGTCAAAGCGGCACACGTTCTCATCAACGTAAGAGCCTGCCTGCTCAACGTGCGAGCCGAGCACCTGACGCAGAGCCGCCTGAAGCAGGTGAGCCGCGGAGTGGTTTCTTCTTATAGCATCACGGCGAACATCCGAAATATCCGCAGTTACGCTATCTCCGACGGAGACTGTTCCGTTTGCAACGGTACAAAGGTGGATATATACGCCGTCGCTCTTCTTTGTATCATAGACGTTGAGGAGAACGCCTGCGGAATATATCGTTCCGCTATCTCCGACCTGTCCGCCGCCCTCTCCGTAGAAGGGCGTTCTGTCAAGGATCACGGTGCAATCGCCCTCGCAGACCGTATCGACACTCTCGTCATCGACAAGGATCGCGACCACGTGTGCATCACTTCTGTAATCCGTATATCCTGTAAATTCTGTTTTGGGGAGGTCTGTGAGAATGCTCTTGGAGCTCTCCGACCAGCCGCTGATGTTCGCTCTTGCCTCTCTTGCACGATTTCTCTGATCGAGCATGAGCTTCTTGAACGCTTCCTCATCTATTCTGAGGTGGTTCTCCTCCGCGATCTCACGTGTGAGGTCGATCGGGAAGCCAAAGGTATCGTAAAGCTTGAATACCTCCTCGCCCGAGATGGTATCGCTATGCTCCTTCACCGCACCGCGGATAAGATCGGAGAGTATGGAAAGTCCTGCGTCGATAGTAGCGTCAAATCTTTCCTCCTCCATAAGGAGCACCTTGCGGATATAATCGCCCTTTTCGCTGAGCTCGGGGTATGCGCCACAGCTCTCGCCGATAGCGACATTGACCATATCAACGAGGAATGCGTGATTGATGCCGAGCAGCTTTCCGTGGCGGCAGGCGCGGCGGATTATACGGCGGAGAACGTATCCCCTGCCCTCATTCGAGGGTATAACGCCGTCGGCGATCATGAACATTGCACTTCTCGTATGGTCGGTTATAACTCTTATCGAGATATCGTTATTAGCGTCTGCACCATAAGTTTTGCCAG
>CAYPRM010000006.1:0-65218 GCA_964413365.1 uncultured Lachnospiraceae bacterium
CGTTGCCTTACCGCTTGGCGATGCCCCAATATTTACGACTTTGATATTATATCACAGGTTTTTCGCTTTGTCAAGCAATTTTGAAAATTTTTCAGAAACATTTTGAAAAATATCGTAAAATTTGCGTTTTCGATATTGAAAATGCGCTTCGAATGTGGTACAATAAGCCGACAAAGCAAAAGATTGGAGTAAATATGAAAAAAGTAAGATCACTTTTCGGACTTTTTCTTACAATGTTCAAGATCGGTGCGTTCACGTTCGGCGGCGGATATGCGATGCTTTCCCTGCTCGAGAACGAGTTCGTTTCCAAAAAGGGCTGGCTGGAAAAGGACGAATTTCTCAACATGGTCGCCATCGCCGAGTCAACACCCGGACCTGTGGCGATAAATTCCGCAACCTACATCGGCTACAAGAGAGCGGGCGTGCTCGGCTCTGCCTTCGCGACGCTCGGCGTAGTTCTTCCCTCATTCATCATTATATATACCATCTCGCTATTTCTTGACGCGTTCCTCAGCCTGACGCTTGTGGCAAACGCATTCCGTGGAATACAGGCGTGCGTCGTCTATCTCATAGGCTCGGTCGGCATAAAGATGCTCCGCCAGATGGACAAGAAGCCTCTGCCGATCATTATATGCTGCACGGTGCTTGCGCTTCTTATAGCCTTCTCGCTCCTTGCGGTCAATTTTTCTTCCATTATATACATCGTCGTATCCGGTGCGCTCGGTGTTATTGCCTACTACGCAGGCAGGAGGAGAGGGGGGGATGAGCAGAAATGAGTATACTTCTTGAGCTTTTTCTTTCATTCTTTGAGATCGGCGCGCTGACCTTTGGCGGAGGCTATGCGATGATCCCCCTCGTTCGTGAGACCGTGCTGACACGCGGTTGGCTGACTGAGGAGGAGATGCTGAACATGATCGCCGTTGCGGAGTCCACTCCCGGTCCCATTGCCGTAAATATGGCGACCTTCGTCGGCTCGAACGAGGCAGGCGTTCTCGGATCGGTCGTTGCCACGCTCGGTGTGGTGCTTCCGTCGTTCATTATCATTCTCGTTATCTCCGCACTTCTCAAGAACTTTATGAAATACAAGGGCGTGAACGCCTTTCTTGAGGGTGTACGTCCCTGCGTCGTTGCGCTCATTCTCGGAACTGCCATCACGCTGTTTCTGAGTGTTCTGCTCGGTATAGGCTCGGGCAGCTTTGATTTTTCGGTCGACGTGATCGGAATAATCATCTTCGCACTCATAGTCGCGATCGCCCTTATATACAAAAAGCTGAGAGGCAAAAAGCCATCTCCCATACTTATGATACTTATCTCGGCAGGACTCGGAATGATTTTTTATTCCCTGCCGCTCTAAAAGGAGGATATTATTATGAAGAAAACCGCGCTTATAACGGGTGCTTCGGGCGGACTCGGGCTCTCGTTCGTAAATATTTTTGCAAAGGACGGCTACGACCTCGTTCTCGTCGCGAGAAACGGCGAGCGTCTTACCGAGATCAAGGGCGATATTGAGTCGAAATACGGTGTAAATGTACTGACAGTGGCGAAGGATCTCTGCTCTGAGACGGGCGCTGCCGAGGTATTTGAGGCGACAAAAGGTGCCGATATACACGTTGACGTACTCGTCAACAATGCGGGCTTCGGCGACTTCGGAGAATTTCACAGGAGCGATCTCTCAAAGCAGGTGCGCATGGTCGATCTCAACTGCATCGCGCTCATGGAGCTTTGCCATCTCTACCTGCCCGATATGGTAGCGAGCGGAAGCGGAAAAATTCTCAACGTTGACTCGATAGCGGCGTTCCAGCCCGGGCCTCTTATGAGTGTATATTACGCGACAAAGGCGTTCGTGCTCAGCTTCTCGCAGGCGCTCACTCGCGAGCTCAAGGGCACGGGCGTGAGTGTTACGGCGCTCTGCCCCGGACCTATCAGAACGAATTTCGACACCGCCGCAGAGCTTGGCGAGTCGGGGCTTTTCAAGAATCTCAAGGTTTGGGATCCCGACACGGTCGCGCGGTTCGGTTACGAGAAGATGAAGCGCGGCAAGGCGGTCTGCGTGTGCGGATTCGTCAACAAGCTGATCGTGTTCTCCACCCGTCTCGCACCGCGTGCAATGGTCCGCGATACGGTGTATAGCATACAGAAGATACAGTAACAACCTCGTTCGCGTAGCGAAGGAGGGGCGAGCCTTTGGCTGCGTCGCGTTGGGGTTTATATGAATTGCAAATTTTATACAAATTGCGGCTGTGTTGCCGCAATGCCAAGGATACCGATCCCCAAAAATTCATCTCGGAAAGGAGAAAAAAGACAAAATGACTATTTACGAAAATGAACGCTTCGGTGAGGAGCGTGCGCTATACGGTTCTTCGGATATCAAGGTCCTATCCTGCCGCTTCGACGGCGAGGAGGACGGCGAAAGCGCTCTCAAGGAGTGCAGGAACGTGCTCTGCGAGTCCACATTCTTCAATCTTCGCTATCCTCTCTGGCACGACACGGGCGTCAGGCTCAAGGACTGCGAGATGACGGAGCTTTGCCGTGCCGCACTCTGGTACAGTGAGGGCATCGAGGTTTCAAATTCCCGTCTTCACGGCATCAAGGCACTCCGTGAATGTCGCGACATACGCATTTTGGACTCCGATGTAAAGAGCCTTGAATTCGGCTGGTTCTCGCACTCGATAGAGGTTGAGAGCAGCAGCTTTAGCGGAGAATATTTCATGCTGCGCTCGACCGAGATCCACATGAAGGACTCCTCTCTGCTCGGTAAATATTCCTTCCAATACATAGAAAATTCCACCTTTGAGAACTGCACCTTTGACACGAAGGACGCCTTCTGGCACGCGAAAAACGTTTACGTGAAAGACTGCACGGTCAAGGGTGAATATCTCGCGTGGTATTGCGAGAATGTAACCTTTGAGAACTGCACGCTCATCGGCACTCAGCCCCTCTGCTACTGCAAGGGCTTGCGCTTAATAAATTGCAAAATGATCGACTGCGATCTCTCGTTCGAGAGGAGCGTGGTCGAGGCGGACGTTATCGGCGAGATCACGAGCGTCAAGAACGTTTACTCGGGCTATGTTCGCGCCGACAGCATCGGAGAGATCATTTGTGATGATCCGAATGCGGTGGGGGAGGTATCAATAAGAGCCTGCTCGTGTGCGGAATAAGCGTTTTTCTACCCCAAATTCCGAAAAATCCTAAAATATTCCCTCAAATCGCTTGACAAGGACGGAATTTTAGTTTATAATATTTAGCGTTGTTTGATTTGAAGGTATTTTGAAAGGAGCTAAACCGTGGTAATAGATCTTGGTGCGATGCTCAGGGGCGAGGTCTCCAGCATAGACATAGATTTCACTCTCACACCCGAGATAATAGAGGACGTTACCTTTGAGCAGGATGCTCACGTCGTGGGTGTGCTGACAAATTCCGCGGGGTACATGCGTCTTTCCCTGCAAGCCGAGCTTCCCTATATCGGCGAATGTGCCCGTTGCCTCGATGAGGTAAGGGGAATATTCTCCCTTCGCTTTGATAGAACGGTCGTTACGGAGGGCATGGTCAGCGAGGAAAGGCTGGAGGAGAGCGTTGACGAGTACATCGTTATCGAGGACGGGCTTCTGCGTCTTGACGATGCGGTGCGCGAGGAGCTGCTCATCGAATTTCCCAAAAAGCTTCTCTGCTCCGAGGATTGCAAGGGGCTATGCCCCAAGTGCGGTAAGCCTCTCAAGAGCGGAGAATGTGGCTGCTGCACAAAAGAAATAGATCCGAGGCTGGCAGTTTTAAAAAAATACTTGACAAATGAAAAATGATGTAGTATAATATCATAGATAAGTTGTGTATCACACTAACAAGGAGGTGTAGGACAATGGCAGTACCAAAGAGAAAAGTATCAAAGGCTCGCAGAGATAAGAGACGCTCTAACAACTGGAAGCTCGGTCTTCCCGGTATCGTAAGATGCCCCAAGTGCGGAGAGTTCGTTCTTGCTCACAGAGTTTGCAAGAAGTGCCGTTCTTACAATGGCAAGGAAGTAATCAAAGAAGAGGCTTAATATAAAAAGCGTCTTTGTCGCCCGAGCGGCGATCAAAAATAAGGGACTTATTCTGCTCGATCGTCAGGGAAAGTCCCTTTTTTTACTAATATTAAATAATTGATCGGAGAAATCAAAAATGAAAAGATCCACAATCATCACAATCGCGGCGTTCGCACTCGGAATAATCCTACTGACCGTGATCTTCGTCATTTTCACGGACAACAACCTCTTCCCGAAGGATGATCCGTCCACGTCTACGACGACAACCACACCGAGCACGACCACATCGACCACCGCAGGCACATCCGATACCGAGCCTGAGTACAAGCCGATGGATTTTACGGCAGTCGACGTAAGTCAGTATGTAACGCTCGGAAAATACAAGGGCTTGGAGATCGCTGTTGATTCCGTTACCCCCGACGATGACGACATCAGCCTCTATATCGGCAAGGAATTATTCAAAAAGAGCAAGTACACAAAGCTTGAGAGCGGAAAAGTCGCAGAGCACACCATCTTCAATTTTGACTACTCGGGCTGGTTCTGGTCGGTCGACGCGGAAACGGGCGAGCAGTTCAAGTATTCCTTTGACGGCGGCACGGCGAGCGGAAGTAACGCATACATAATCGGCGACACGTTTTACATAATAGGCTCGAGCAATTCCGATTCGACCTTCATCGACGGATTTGCGCAGGGCGTTCTCGGTGCAGAGGTCGGCAAGGAGCTTGACATCGTTGCGACCTTCCCCGAGGTCTACGCGTCAAAGCCCGAGCTTGCAGGCAGGAGCGTATATTTCACCATCAAGGTGAATTACATTGCGCAGCCCGACACCTCCGACGAGAGCATCAGTGCCCTCACGAGCGAGTCCTGCAAGACTCTTGCGGAGTACACCGAGGTAGTACGCGACGCACTTACGTACACCACGAACCAGAACAACATTGCAAAGATCTGGACCGCTGTAAGGGATTCCGCTACAATAATCGAGCTTCCGACGCAGGAGGTGGACTATTGGTACAACGCCTTCAAGAGTGAGGTGGAATATTACGTTTACTACTACTCGATGATGGGACAGACCTACACGTATGAGTCGATGCTCAAGATGTTCGGCTTCGAGAGCGATGCGGAGCTTAAGGAATACGCAGAGAGCATAGTCAAGGACGAGCTCATCACCTACGCGGTAATTCAGGCAGAGGGCATTGAGCTTACCGATGCGGAGTACGAGCATTACCTTGATCTCAAGGTAATGTACGGAAGTGAGACTCGCGACGAGATACTCAAGAATTACACCGAGGATCAGCTTCGTGAGGAATTTCTTGTAGACAAGGCAGGAGATGTTCTTCTTTCCGAAAACACTCTCACCAAAAAATGATCTAACACAATAAAAATATCGAAATGGCTTGATGTCAAGTCATTTCGATATTTTTTATTTTAATATTCAGATGTGTAGTTGTCGAAATATCCCTGTATCCAAACGATGGGAGTTCCCTTATCGCCCGAGCCCGAGGTCAAGTCGCAGAGCGAGCCGATAAGATCGGTAAGGCGTCTTGGCGTCGTGCCCTCGCTCGCCATATTTCCGACGAGGTCGCCGTCCTTCTGTGTAATCCTCTCCTTGATGGCGTCCTTGAGCTCGTCGCCCGAGAGGTCGGCAAAGTCGTTATCTGCGAGGTATTTCAGCTTGAGCTCATTGGGCGTTCCGACAAGTCCCTCGGTATATGCGGGGGAAACGACGGGATCTGCAAGCTCCCAGATCTTACCGACGGGATCCTTGAATGCGCCGTCGCCGTAGACCATGACCTCCACGTGCTTGCCCGTTTCCTTGAGTATCCTATCCCTAATGCTCTCAACTATGGGCCGGCAATCCCTCGGGAAGAGCTTTATCTGCTCATCCGTCGCCTTATTTGAGCCGAGAAGCCCGTACTCAGCGTTATAGCCCGAGCCGTTAACGCTCTCGGAAAGTATATCGTCAAGTCCGAACACACGCTCAGCACCTGCCTCTCTCAATATCCTCTTTGTCCTTGCCCTTGTATGTATATCGCAGGCGAGGACATTTTTTGTATATTTCAGCACGGCGCGCGCATCATTTGCGAATATTATCTCGCAATCCGCACCGTTCTTGCGAATGAGCTCCTCATAGAACGCAACGTAGTCCACGCCCGTGAAGCGGTGCTTTTCGTAGCCGAAGCACTCGCGGTATTTTTTGAGGTCGAGGACATCGGAATAGGGATCTATTCCGAGCTCGTCCACGCGGTCGGGGGACACGAGCTGATTTCCCACCTCGTCCGAGGGGTACGAGAGCACGAGGACTATCTTATCCACTCCCCTTGCAATTCCTGCAAGGCAGACGGAAAAGCGGTTTCGGCTGAGTATCGGAAAAACTACTCCGACCGTGCCTCTGCCGAACTTTTGCTCGACGTCCGCAGCAATATCGTTGACGGTCGCATAGTTGCCCTGTGCACGTGCGACTATCGCCTCCGTCATTGCGATAACATCGCGATCTCTTACGGGGATGCTCTCCTCTCTCGATGCATCAAGTATGCAGTCCGCAACTATTGCGGCTACGTCATCTCCGCTCCTGATTATGGGCGCTCTCACGCCACGTGAAACTGTACCAATAAGGCGGCTCATTTTATTATTCTCCTTTGAAACGGTTTTAGGAAATTCTCCTAACGTGAAGATTATACCACCGAGCACGGCGGTTGTAAAGCATTTTTTTGACAAAAATTTTCACAAAATTTTGCACTTCAGATCGCAAATTTACGTAAAAATCACGGAGCAAGCTCAGAAAATATCTTCTGCATATCGCGAATGGTGTCATTTTTGCTCGCTGCCTTTGCCGTTACGAGAACGAACACCTCACCCGTGCGGTTGTTTTTTATGTAGGACGCAAGACAGCAGCCTGCCTTGCTCTCGTATCCGCTCTTGGCGGCAAGGAGCGTATAATCCGAGCCGAGAACGGTCGCAGGTGTGAGTCCCATTCCTCCGAGCGTGGTCGAGAGGGTGGAATTGTAGTATCTGATAGACGCATAGTCAAGTCTATACGATTCTCCGCCGAAAAGCTCACGGCAGAGGGGATTTTCCATAGCGTAGGTCATCAGCGCGGCTATATCCCTGCAGGTTGAGGAATTTTCCTCGTCATCCATACCGATAGCGCCGCCGAAATGCGTATTCTCCATTCCGATATCCTGCGCCTTGGCGTTCATAAGATATGCAAATTCACCGACGGTGAGGTTGAGATAATCTATAAGGCAGAGGACTGCGTCTGCGCCCGAGCGGTAGGTTATACCGTAGAGCAGGTCGCGCACGCTGACGGTTCTGCCAACGCAGTCGGCAAGATATGCCGTGGACGCACCGTCGGGAACGGTGTCCAAAATATCCCTTGTGATATAATATCCGTCATCGAGGTCGTAGATGAGGTCGAGGGCGGTAATTACGGTCATTATCTTCGTCATTGACGCAGGGTACATCTGCGTATCGGGCAGCTTATACGAGACCGTCGTCATATCCGAAAGACGGATGAGTATCGCATATTCCGAGCTGAGACCGAGCGAGTACATTGCACGTCCTCCCGAGGTGGCAACAAACTGCTCCCTATCCGTAACCGTCGCATAGGGGTAATCCTTCGTCGGATCAATGGGCTTCCCGATAGGTCTTATATCGGGCGCGGTCGTGGTCGTGTGCTTACCGTTTCCGCCAACGAGCACGAAGAACGTACAGCAGATCGCACACAGCAGAAATATCGCCGTGATCACCGCAATATACGGGGCAAGACCTTCCCCACCGTCGCGCGCGCTCGATACATAGCCGTAGCCGCCCTTGCCGCCCGTGCCGTGTCTGCCGCTTTTATTGTATTCAGAATTCATTTTCTTCTCCGATTTTTAATTTTTAAGCTCACCGAGCTTTGCCGCGATGGACTTCATATCCTCGAGCATTTCTTCCTTCTTGCGGGGATCGCGAAGCAGGAGAGCAGGATGATATACGGCGGTGATGAGGAAACTGCCCCTCTGCACCCATGTCCCGTGCTCACGTGTGATGCGATAGTCGGGGCTGATCAATCTCTGCGCGGCGATCCTGCCGAGGCAAACTATTATTCTCGGCTTGACAAGGCGCACCTGCTCACGCAGATAGTCCATGCACGCATCCTCCTCAGCAGGGAGAGGATCTCTGTTCTTCGGCGGACGGCATTTCAGTATGTTTGCAATGTAGACGCTCTCGCGCGGAATGTCGACCGCGAGCAGATATTTGTCAAGAAGCTGCCCTGCCCTGCCGACAAAGGGCGTTCCGCTCAGATCCTCACGCTCACCCGGCGCTTCGCCGATGAACATAATATCCGCATTACGGTCTCCTGCACCGAATACGCAGTTAGTTCGCGTACTGTGCAGCTCGCACCTCTCGCATTTAGCGCAAGCCTCATAAAGCTCGTCCCACGTCTTGCTCATACCATAACCTCCAAAAAGCCCTGCCGAAGGGCGCATTTATATTTTATTATACCAAATTACGCACCACTTTTCAAGAGGGTGAGAAAAAGTAAGGGGGGATTTTACAAATTTTTTTGCATCATTCGCGATTTGAGGCAGGGCGGCTCATTTTATTTCCGTTTTCCCTCCCATTTTTGAAGTTTTTATTGACTTTTCGGTCAAATTATAGTATCATTATTATGAAAAAATATGCTCACAAGGCTGGTGAAAAATTTGAAGCTAAATAAAAATCTGAAGGGCTGGCTATACCTGCTCCCTGCGTTCGCGTTTGTGGCGGTATTTATGCTCTATCCCCTCGTTGACGTTCTGATATACTCCCTTGAGGAGGGCTACGACTTCGTGTCGGGCACGTCGTGGGGCGTGGGGCCTTACAATTACAGCTATGTCCTCCACGATCCGTATTTTCTTCAGGCTCTGAAGAACACATTTCTGCTCGTTGTGATCACCGTGCCCGTCTCCACCCTGCTCGCACTCGCGATATCCGTATCCCTCTCGAGGATCAAGTGGCTCAGGCGCGCATATCAGACGATATTCTTCCTGCCCTACGTTACGAACACCCTTGCGGTGGGACTCGTATTTATGATACTTTTCAAGCGCACGGCGTACAGCGACGGACTCGTCAATTTCATTATCACGAGCCTTGGCGGCAGAGCCATCGACTTTATCGACGGCGCATATTGGGCAAAGATGCTCGTGCTGTGCATCTACACCGTTTGGGTGGTCCTACCGTTCAAGATCCTTATACTCACAAGTGCGCTCGCCTCCGTTGACGAGACCTATTACAACGCGGCTCGCATCGACGGAACGCCCGAAAGCAGGATGTTCAGGCGTATCACGCTCCCGATGATCTCGCCGACGATATCGTATCTCGTGATAACGGGCTTTATCGGTGCTTTTAAGGCGTACAGCGATGCGGTAGCGCTCTTTGGAACGGAGCTTAATCTCGCGGGAATGAACACCATTGTCGGCTACGTCTACGATATGCTCTACGGGGACGGCGGCGGATATCCATCCTTTGCGTCCGCGGCGGCTATAATACTTTTCTGCATAGTTCTGACGATCACCTGCATAAATCTGATCGTCAGCCGACGCCACGTTCACTACGGAAGATAGGCAGGTACAGATATGGTCAAAACAGACAAAGCAAATAAAACGAGTGATATGGATATAAAGCGTGCCAAGCACACCTCAACCGCCCTCACCGTGCTGAAAACGGCTCTGCGGTATTTTGGGCTGACGCTCTGGGCGATCGCAGTCCTGTTTCCATTCTATTGGATGCTGATATCATCCTTCAAAAGCTTCTCGGAATACAGCTCGGAGACCGTACCGCGCTTCTTCCCGAGGATATTCACGCTCGAAAATTACGTTGAGGCATTCACAGCCGTGCCGCTCGCACGCTACCTGCTCAACACGCTCATATTCACCGTAGCCACCACGGCGATAATGCTCGTTGTGATCACGCTTGCGGCATTCGCATTTGCAAGGCTCGAGTTCGCAGGCAAAAATCTTGCCTTCACGCTCCTGCTCGCACTGATGATGATACCGAATGAGCTTGTTATAATCACGAATTATGTTACGGTGACGGAGCTTGACCTGCGCAACACCTTTACAGGTCTGATCCTCCCCTCGGTAACGTCGATATTCTATCTCTACCTGCTCAAGGAGGCGTTCGCACAGATACCCGACGAGCTATATCTCGCCGCACAGGTCGACGGATCGGGCGATTTCGGCTATCTTATGCACGTCATGATACCTATAAGCAGTCCGACGATAGTTACGATACTCATACTCAAGGTCATAGAGTGCTGGAATTCCTATGTCTGGCCACGGCTCGTAACGGACGATGAAGCGTATTTCCTCGTCTCGGGCGGTATACAGTCCATACGTGAGAACGGATTTGGACGCGACAACATTCCTGCAATGATGGCGGCGGTAGTTATAATCTCGCTTCCCCTTATCGTGCTCTTCCTCATATTCAAGGACAGGATAATGGCAGGCGTCGCACAGGGAGGTACGAAGGGATGAAAAAGACTTATCTGAGGGTATTAGCGTTCCTTCTCGCCCTGCTCTTCGTGGCGATCCCCCTCGCCTCCTGCCACAGACGCCACGTCAGTCCTGAGCCGACAGTCCCCGAGGGCTTTGACGAGGCTCAAGTATACGAGATAACGTTCTGGGCGAAGAACGAGAACAACAAGTCCCAGCGCGACGTTTACGAGGCGGCGGTGGCGGCATTTGAGGAGCTATACCCAAACATCAAGGTAACTCTCCGCAACTTCATCGACTACAACGATATATACAAGGACGTGATAACGAACATCTCGACGAACACCACGCCGAACGTCTGCATAACCTACCCCGACCACATTGCAACGTATCTTGAGGGCGAGAACGTGGTCGTGGCACTCGATGCATTTATCGAGGATGCAGAATACGGGCTTGGCGGCTCGGCACTTCGCTTTGACGGCGTTCGGAGAGACGAGATAGTGTCCGAATTTCTCTCGGAATGTGTGATAGACGGCAGGCAGTACGGGCTTCCCTTCATGCGCTCGACCGAGATCTGCTACGTCAACAGGACGCTCCTTGAATCCCTCGGATACGAGCTTCCCGAAACGCTCACGTGGGATTTTGTCTGGGAAGTCAGCGAGCATGCGATGTCGCTCGGCAAGGTCGAGAAGGACGGCAAGCGTGTCTATGCGGCGAACGGGCAGACTGTTTTCATTCCCTTTATTTACAAATCGACGGATAATATGATGATCTCGATGCTCCGTCAGCTCGATGCGCCCTATTCCGACGCGGACGGGAATATAGGGATCTTCGCTGACAGCACAAAGGATCTGCTCAAGGATATTTCCTCGCACGCAAGCAGCGGTGCGTTCTCGACCTTCAAGATCAAGGGCTATCCCGCAAACTTCCTCAATGCGGGGCAGTGCATTTTTGCGATAGACTCCTCTGCAGGCTCGACTTGGATGGGCTCGGATGCTCCGCTGATCGACATTGCCGAGGATAAGCTCGTGAGCTTTGAGACCGCGGTCATGACCATTCCGCAATACGATGCGGAGTCGCCGAAAATGATCTCGCAGGGCCCCTCAATCTGCATATTCAACAAGGAGGACAGCGGTGAGGTGCTCGCGTCATGGCTCTTTGCGCAGTTTCTTCTCACGAACGAGGTGCAGATAGCGTACTCGCAGACCGAGGGCTATGTCCCCGTCACGGAGAAGGCGCAGAGCTCTGCGGAATTTCTCGACTACCTCTCCCGTGCAGGTGAGGACAACGATCTCCACTACAAGGTGAAGATCGACTCCGTGAAGCTCCTTATCGACAACACGGAAAACACCTTCACCGCCCCCGTATTCAACGGCTCGACCTCCCTGCGCTCCGCGTCGGGTGAGCTGATCGAGAGCGTTTGCAAGGATAAGCGTGCGGACGATGAGTACCTCGACGAGCTTATGCGCAGGATAATGTCCCTATACAAGCTCGACAGGATCTCAGAGCAGCCGCTGGGAGATCTGCCCGAGGAGTCCGTCATTCTGCTCTCCGCTCTCGGCGTTTTCTGGTGCGGAATGGGCATATTTGCACTTATCGGATATATCAGAAAAAGAAAAATACGATAAAATATTGACATTTTGCAAAAATCGTGTATAATGTGTAGTGTAAAATACTTTTCCATAAAGGAGAAACTGAAAATGAAAAAAATAATTTGCTTACTCGCGATTGCATGCGTAATGCTCACGCTTGTTGCCTGCCCCGAGCCGGAGCCGGAGGTAAAGCCCCTCACACACAGCGAGTATATCGCCGCTGAGGATGGTGCTGAGGTTACCGTTGAGGCGTATGTTCAGGGACACCAGTCCTGGTGGTTCGATGATGAGGCCGGAATGGGCAAGATCACCATCTACGCTCAGGACAAGGACGGCGGATACTTCATTTATGAGGCTTCCTGCACCGAGGAGATCTCTAAGAGACTTACCGCAGGTACAAAGATCAGAGTTACGGGCACCAAGTCCACGTGGGCAGGTGAGGTCGAGATAACGAACGCCACGATCGAGGTCGTCGGCGGAGATACATTTGTACCCACTCCCTGTGATGTTACCTCGCTTCTCGGCAAGGATGAGCTTATCGACCATCAGAATGAGTTTGTTGTCTTCAAAGGACTTGTTTTCAAGGGAATTGAGTACAAGAACGGCTCGCGCGGAAATGATATCTACGTAACATTTGAGCACGAGGGAAAGACATACAGCTTCTGCGTTGAGAGCTATCTCACAGGTCCCGACTCCAAGACATATCTCGATGTTGAGGCACTTGTTGCGGATCAGGTCGTTGACGTTGAGGGCTTCCTCTATTGGTATGAGGGTGTAAATACCCACATTACAGGCGTTACGGTCGTAGAGTGATCGAAGCTCAACTACATAATAAAAATCGACAAAGGCTTGCCTTTGTCGATTTTTTTGGTTTGTGCGGTGCTAACCGTTGATTGGCAAGACGATATGCCGCTTCGCGACGAGGGGGAGAAAATACCACCCCAACGGAGATATATCCATTGGGGTGGTTAAATTACGTATTAAAATTAAATATATCAATTCGTCGCTTTAGTCAATTCATCAAGGATTATTTTGACGCTTTTTTGCTCTTATCCAAAATGCTTATTGACGTAGCTGAGGTCGGTTGCGGAGCTGACGCGCTCGAACCCGATGGAGATCGTATAATCGACCTGCAACGTGCCCTCAAAGGGATTTCCCTTCCACTTCGTTCTTGTGGCGTTGAGCTTTCTCTCAAAGAGCTTACAATAGATACCGAACTTTTCATATTCGCCCTTGCCCTCAAAGTCCACCTCAACGTAGGAATACTTGCCCGGCTCCTCTGTATCCTCGATATAGCGGATCGAAACGGTCCTTGTATACCCTGCTGTTTCATTATCGCGATACGCAAAATATCCTGTACTGCCAGAGGAGAGTACCAGATACAGCTCGATCCCGTCCGTTTCAAGTCTATCGACCTTATCGGTGTATTTCGTGAGCTTATACGTGCCTGACACCTGCTTTATTGTGCCGCTTGAAATTACGTAGCATCCGCTGAAGGCAAGAGTTGACAGCATCAAAATGACAGCGAGTGCAAGAGAAGCTATTCTTCTTGAATATTTCTTCATAATATTTTTCTCCTTTCGTATTCAGATGCGATAGCTTAGGATATAATAAGTATATCCTACATATATTTTACCACATTATTGCAAATATGTCAATAGTGTAAATTTTCTCGGGGTATCGGGGAATTTTGTCGGAAATTTTAAGGTTTCTTATTGAAAAATCCCATCTTATGTGATAAAATTTAATTGTAGGCGGCCGTGCTGCCGCCGCTTGATATTTATGCTTTTTTTAAGGAGAATGTGATGAAAAGGATCTTATCACTGGTATTAATATGCTCAATGTGTCTCTGCCTTTTTTCCTGTATGCCAAATCTGAAGAAATATGCTATCAGGTTTGCGGACGGAGAGGCGAACCTTACCGACGCTGACGCGAAGGATGCGGAGTACATCGCCTTTATCGGCAAGCTCTCTAAATTTGCGGCAAGGCTCAGTGCAAGCGTCTGGAGCGAGCGTGGGAATGGCACGAATTTCTGCATTTCTCCCGTAGCGGTATATATGGAGCTTGCTCTTGCCTGCGAGTGCTCCGACGGTGAGACGCGCGACGAGCTGCTCTCCGCAGTCGGCGTTACCTACGAGGAGGTGGAGCGATTCACGAGCTATCTCTACTCCTTCACAAACCACACCTACACCTACACCAATGAGGACGACAAAACGCAGAAGGCGGCGACGGGCAAGCTTTCAAGCTCGCTCTGGCTCGACACCTCCCTGCTTTACAGTCCCTCACGTGTGGAGAGGCTTGCAAGCATCTACAATTCCGACGTTTACGCCGCGTCCTTCTCGAGCGGTGATGCGGGCAAGATGATAAATCAGTACATTGAATACAAGACCTCGGGCACTACCAAGGGTACACTCAATATATCCAAGGACACGGATATTGCTATGATAAGCACCTTCTATCTCTCCGAGGTATGGAACGCCATCGGCAAGAGCCTTACGCAGTCGCTCGAGACCTATGATTTTCTCGAGACCGACGGCAACAAGGTCAAGCTTCAGATGCTGAGGAGCGGATATTCCGACGGGCGCGTGGTGGAGACGGACAGCTTTTCGTCCTTCTTCATTGAGACCGAGCACGGATACAGGCTTCATTTCATCGTTCCCAAGGACGATTACAAGCTGAAGAGCGTTTTCACGGCAGAGGTCATCTCCTACGTTCTCTCCATAAAGGATCACGGGCATATTGACGTCGCCGCACGTCAGCTTCACCGCACGAGGGTGATCTTCCCTGCGTTCGAGGCCTCCTTCTCGGGGGATCTCTCGGGTGTGCTCAAGGACACCTTCGGCATAAAGAGCCTTTTTGACGCGGAGAGGTGCGATCTCTCGGGCATCACGCAGCAGAATGTACACCTTACCTCCCTGCTCCACGCTTCCGAGATAAAGGTCGACAGATCGGGCATTGACGGCAAGCCTGCGACGCTCCCGACAACTCCCTCGACGCCCTCCCTCCCCGACTACGACGAGTATGAGGACGTTTACCACGAGCTGATGGTCGACCGCGCGTTCGGCTTCGTTCTCACCGACGCATACGGCACGGTGCTCTATTCGGGTGTGATGAGTAATTTTGAATAAAAAGTAAGGAAAAATATGAAAAAACGAACACGGATAGCTATAATTATTGCCTCGGTGCTCGTTCTGTGCATTGTGGGCGGAGGATTTGGATTTTACTACATGGGATTTTCGGGGATACACCACCACACCTCTCCCGAGGCAGGGCAGATAAAGGTCGCGTGCGTTGGCGACAGTATCACCTACGGACACGGAATAACGAATTGGAGTAAAAACAATTACCCCGCACAGCTCGGTGATATTCTCGGCGAGGGCTACCACGTTGAGAACTTCGGCGTCAGCGGAACGACTCTTTCGTACACGGGAGACAGACCATATATTGAGACCGAGGAATACAGGAGGAGCCTTGAATACGCTGCGGACATTCTCGTGCTCATGCTCGGCTCGAACGATTCAAAGCCGCAGAACTTCACGGGAAGTGCTGCGTATCTTGCGGATCTCGACGCTCTCATTTCCTCATACAGGGAGTCAAATCCCAACATGAAGATTTATCTCTGCACGCCTGCGACCGCCTTCTTTCCCGAGGGCATGAGCACGGGCAAGACGAATTTTAACATTCAGCCGAATGCGGTGGTGGAGATACAGTACTACATCATGAGCTACGCCGTATCCCACCTTACAGAGATCGAAAACATCATTGACATCCACGATCTCACCTCCACTCACCCCGAGTGGTTCGAGACCGATCTCGTGCACCCCTCGAACGAGGGAGCGCGTGCTATTGCGGAGGCAGTGGCGAAAAAAATAACAGATTAACAGATAATAGATAACAGATACAATGGCTTTACGAGGTGTTACTTTTTATGGTTGAGCTTTTATCCCCTGCGGGGAATTTTGAAAAAATGAGGTCCGCTCTGCTCTACGGTGCGGACGCAGTATATCTTGCAGGCAGAGTGTTCGGCATGCGCTCCGCCGCGGACAATTTTACCAACGAGGAGCTTTTCGATGCGGTGGAATATGCACATTCTCTGGGCAAAAAGGTCTATCTCACGGTAAACACCATGCCGCACGAGGACGAGTACGAGCTGCTTCGTCTCTATCTCCGCTCAATCTCACGCTGTCCCATCGACGCTATGATCGTCGCAGATCTCGGCGTTATGGCGACAATCCGTGAGATCATACCCGATATGGAGATACACATTTCAACTCAGGCGAGCATCGTCAGCGTTGCCGCGGCGCGTGCGTATATCGCGCTCGGTGCAAAGCGTCTCGTGCTTGCAAGGGAGCTGACTATTGACGAGATAAAGAAGATCCGCGCGGGAATTCCCGACGATATCGAGCTTGAGGCGTTCATACACGGCTCAATGTGCGTTTCGTACAGCGGCAGATGCATGCTCTCCCACCACATAACAGGCAGGGACGCAAACCGCGGAGCGTGCGCTCAGCCCTGTCGCTGGAATTACACTCTGGTCGAGGAAAAGCGTCCCGATCTTCCCCTTCCCATTGAGGAAAACGAGCTTGGAACGTTTATTATGTCCTCCAAGGATATGTGCACTATCGAGCACGTGCCCGAGCTTATCGAGGCGGGCATCAGCTCCTTCAAGATCGAGGGCAGGATGAAGAGCGCGTACTACACGGCGGTCGTTACGAATGCATACAGAATGGCTATCGACGCCTACTACCGCGATCCCGAGCACTACACGACCGATCCCCTCTGGATGCGTGAGCTTGAGTCCGTCAGCCACAGAGAATACTGCACGGGCTACTATTTCGACTATCCCACGCACAGCTCCCAGCTCACCGCTACGACGGGCTACATTCGCGAGAAGGCATATTTCGGAATTGCCTGCGAGCCTGACGAGGCGGAGCGCGCGGTGCTTGAAAGGCTCAACTCGGAGTGCTCCGACGGCTCGTCCTACTGCCTTTTTATGCAGAAAAACAAGGTGAGCGTCGGCGAAAGTGCGGAGCTTCTGACTCCAAACAGCGTCGGCAGGGCGTTCACCGTTACGGATATGCGTGATTCTGTGGGTGAGGTCATAGAGAGTGCGCCACATCCCTTTATGCACTTTTTTGTAAGGCTTCCCTTCACCGCTCGCACGGGCGACATCATACGCGCAGGCGAGGGGCAGAGAGCCTGATAGGAGACGGATATGCTTATTATCGAGCTGATATGGGCGATAGCTCTCGGAATTCTTGAGGGCTTAACGGAGTGGCTTCCCATAAGCTCCACGGGACATATAATACTTTTCAACGAATTTTTCCCACTCACCATCGGTGCGGACGTTCATCCCGAATTTGCGGATGAGTTTGGAGAGATGCTTGAGGTGGTCATACAGCTCGGTGCGATAATGGCAGTCGTGGTGGTGTTTTGGAGCAAGCTCTCACCCTTTGGCAGGGGGAGGAGCGTATCGGAGCGTCGCGCGGTGCTATCCACGTGGCTAAAGGTCTGCGTGGCGTCCGTTCCTGCGGCGTTTGTCGGGATCGTGCTCGACAAGGCGGTCGAGAGCGTAACGGGCAAGGACATCGACGGCTGGCTCTACAACGCCACGGTGGTCGCACTGATGCTCATCATCTACGGCGTGCTGTTCATAATAATCGAAAAAAGGAACGCAGGCAGGCGTCCCACCATTCTGACGCTCGATGAGATAACATACCCCCGTGCGTTGCTGATGGGTGCGTTTCAGGCACTTGCGATAGTCCCCGGCACATCGCGCTCAGGCTCGACGATACTCGGCTCGATGCTCATCGGATCCTCACGCGAGATAGGTGCGGAGTTCACATTCTTTATGGGTATCCCTGCGATGGCAGGCGGAAGTCTTATCAAGGCGATAGGATTTTTCAAGTTCGTCGGCGGTGATAATTCCTACACCGTGCCGCTTGACGTTCCGTTTGATGCGTGGATAGTGCTCGCTGTTGCCACCGCGGTCGCATTTGCGGTCTCGATGGTCGCGATACGCTTCCTTATGCGCTTTGTCAAGGAACATTCCTTCGCTCCCTTCGGCGTATACCGCATCGTGCTCGGAGCTTTTGTGCTCCTGTACTTCTGGATAGTAAAATAAAATAACAATCAGGAAATCAAATCATGATAAAGATCGGAAATACCGAATTGAAGCACGGCGTGATGCTCGCCCCGATGGCAGGCGCGACGGATCACCCGTTTCGCGAGATATGCCGTGCCTACGGAGCGGAATACACCGTCTCCGAGATGGTCTGCGCCAAGGCACTATGCTATGAACAGCTGAACAAGCGTTCCCTTGAGTCCTCCCCTGCTCGCACAGCACCGCTCGCGGCGGTCTGGGAGGGTGAGCTGCCTATGGCGGTACAGCTATTCGGAAGCGATCCGCAGTATATGGCGGAGGCGGCGCGGCTCATTGAGTCCAACACCTACCGCGGCACACGCTCGGTCGCTCCTCCGACGGCGATAGACATAAATATGGGCTGTCCCGTGCCCAAGATAGTTTCAAACGGTGAGGGCTCGGCGCTCCTTAAGGATCCTGCTCTTGCGGCAAGGATAGTTGAGGCGGTCGCAGGTGCGGTAAGGCTTCCCGTTACGGTCAAGATAAGGACGGGGTGGGACGCCTCGTCGATAAATGCGCCCGAGATGGCAAGGCGGCTTGAGGCGGCAGGGGCATCACTCATCTGCGTTCACGCACGCACGCGCGAGCAGCAGTACGCTCCGAGTGCCGACTGGTCGCAGATCGCCCGCGTCAAGGAGGCGGTGAACATTCCCGTTGTGGGCAACGGCGACATTTTCTGCGCGGCGGACGCTCCGAGAATGATACGTGAGACGGGGTGCGACGGCGTTATGATAGGTCGAGGCTCGCTCGGTGCGCCGTGGATATTTGAAAACGTCATCTCCCTGCTCGAGGGGGGCTGTGAGCGTGAGATCCCTCGCTACGAGGTAGTGAGCGTTGCGCTTCGCCACCTTGAGAGGATGGTCGAGGAAAAGGGCGAGCGTGCAGGCGTTGCGGAGAGCCGAAAGCACCTTGGCTGGTACATAAAGGGCTTCCGCGGAGGTGCGGAGATAAGGTGTGCGCTCAACAATGCACAGACGCTCGCAGAGATGCGTGAGATACTCTCCGCGCTTATTGATGCGGAAAAATAATTACGAATGGAGAAGTCAGATATGAAAAGAATAACATCCCTGATGCTCACGTTACTCATTCTTGCGCTGACGCTCAGCGGCTGCTTCAGCTTCGGGCTTGGTGATAGCGATATTGGCAAGTGCAGGGTGAATTTCTACGTTGAAGATATACTTTACAAATCGACCGAGGTGAGCATTGGAAGCACCGTTACGATGCCACGCGATCCGACGCTATCAAACATGGTCTTTGTCGGCTGGTTCACCGACGGACTGCTCTCCCACAGGTTCGATTTTTCGGAAAAGCTCCTTACGGATATAAATCTTTACGCGCACTTCACGCTCGATGCCGAGGCGATAACGGATATGGTACAGCAGACGAGCGCGCACAGTCTTGTTACCATTTACAGCAAGTACTACAACACGGCGATGGGAGGTCTTATCGAAACGGAGTCCAACACCTCCCAAGGCTCGGGAGTAATTATAAATATTGCGAGCGGCTGGTGCTACGTTCTCACCAACTGCCACGTGGTCGAGTCGATGGAGGGCTTTGCAAACCAGAAGATAACCGTTGAGGACGTCTGGGGCGACCAGCACGAGGCGCAGATCTACAAAAATCCGAAAAAGACCGACAGCGCGATCAGTGAGGCTTACGATCTCGCCCTCATCTGCTTCAAGTACACGCCCAGCACGGACAAGGAGCTTGTTGAGGTGCAATATGCGTCGAAGGATCCCAAGGTCGGCGATGCGGTGATCTCCCTCGGCGCACCTGCAGGTCAGAAGAATTCCCTCACCTGCGGCGAGATAGTCAGCTATCGCAGGATCGAGGTCAGCGATGGCGGTGCGCTCGATTTCGACGTCATCGTTCACGGTGCGGCTATAAATCACGGCTCGAGCGGCGGTCCGCTTCTCAATTCGCAGGGGCTTCTTATCGGTCTGAACTACGCAGGCTTTGAGGACGGCGAGTTCGGATGCGCGATACCCATCTCAAAAATCCTTGAATTTATGAATACATACACATACTAAAAAAATAACGGTCGCTCGCGACCGTTATTTTTTATTTTTTCTAAATCCTATGACTCTTATTATCACGGGCGAGAGAAGGGCACACATTCCTATCTCAAAAAGGAAATTTCCAAACGCCAATGCTGCAAATACCGCTATTCCGCTAACATTAAGTCCTAACATCTCGGCGATCCTCTCCGCGCTCGGCATAAAAAATACCACGCAACCGAGCAGAAATACCGCCGTATTGACAAGGGGACAAGCGATGGCAGCAGAGATCGCCGCGGCGGTTTTACCAAGTCTCTCAACGAGACGATAGACCAGCCCCGAGGCAAGCCCACAGAGCGTTCCCTTTGCAATTACGGTGATCACCGTTCCGGGGATACTGAACATAAAGAAGAGATTTCCCCCTCCCGTGATCAGCACCACCACTCCAAATACAAATCCAAGCCACGCGCCCACCGCAGGACCGCACATTGCCGCACCGATTATTATCGGTATCAGCGCGATCGCGGTCGAGAACGGTCCGAAGAATGCCGTGTACGTTGCGAGGCACTGAAGCACGGCAACAAGTGCCGTCATCAGCGACGCGAGCACGAGAGTCTCGGTCTGCATCCTTCCGTTTCTTTGTTTTATCATAAATTCTCCTTGCTGTCGCTCGCACCTGCGATGCAACGCATATATTTATTTTCAGCCCGAGGGCTATCTGACAAAGATATTTGATTATTTATTTTTTCTGTAAATTATATTAAGTCCCTTTAGCACAAGGTCGGGATCGCGGAGCATACTGTCAAAATGCGTACAATGGGGCACTATCGCGTCCGCATATCCTCCCGTAACGAGGGGTGTGAGCGTCCTTCCCTGCTCGGCGCATATCCTGTCGATCATTCCGTCGATCATTGAGGCGTTTCCAAACACGACGCCGCTCTTCATACAGTCGACGGTGTTCTTGCCAATGACCGTGGCAGGTGCCTCAAGCCCCACTCTCGGCAGCTGTGCCGTTCCCGAGGAGAGTGCCTCAAGTCCCATCATTACGCCGGGGATTATCGAAACGCCGACAAACGCCCCACTCTCGTTGGTAGCGATCATCTTCGTCGCCGTGCCGATGTCGATAATGAGCATCGGTGCGCCGTAAAGCTCTCTTGCCGCAACGCAGGAGCAGATGAGATCCGCGCCGACGGACGAGGGCGAGTCGCAGAGTATGCCGATCCCCGTCTTGATCCCGGGGGAGACCATCATCGGACGCACGCCGTAGGCAAGCTCTATCGCGCCGCGCATCGTGGAATTGAGGGGCGGAACGACGCTGGATACGATCGCGCCCTCGACATTCTCCCTGCTGACGCCGTGGAGCGTCAGAATGTGAAGTATCTTGCTCGCATATTCGTCCTCGGTCTTGGAGGAGTCGGTGGATATCCGCACGACGAAGCGAAGCTCCTCGCCCTCAAAGCCACCGAGTGCAATACTCGTATTTCCAATATCTATCGCCAATATCATATCAAATACCGCCTTTCCGTATTCCAAATAGGGATTATACCATAAACATCGCCTCTTGTCAAATGTTTTTGCACACCTTGCGCATTTTTATGCGGTTTTTCTTGATTTTTTTGCGATCCTGTGCTATAATTGAGGCAGAAAAGGAGGTGGACACGGTGGATATCATTACAAATGCGGACTTTTCCTCGAGAATTTCGAGGGGGGAGCTTGAAAATTACATTTTTTACGGCGACGAGGACTATCTCAAGAGCCGCGCGGTCGATAGCCTCCGTTCCGCCATGGAGATCGAGGACTCGCTCGCGATATTCAATTTTGTGAAGCTCGACGTGCTCGATTACAGCTCCGAGAGACTGATTGACGTCCTCTCGATGCCGCCGATGATGGCGGACAGGAAGCTCGTCGTCCTCACAGGTCTTAATATCAAGAAAATGTCGGGCAGGTCAAGCTCCGAGCTTCAGGGTCTCATTGATGCGCTCGCACACCTTGAGGAATTCGATTACAATGTGTTCGTTCTCCTTGTGGGGGCAGGCTCGATCGTCGAGGAGCTACCGAAAAAGCCGCCGACGGGCGCGCTAAAGCAGCTCTCCGAGATCCTGCGTCCCGTCAAATTTGAGTCCCCGACGCCGCAAAAGCTCGCGCTTTGGGCAGGGCGGCACTTCAGCCACCGTGGCATTACCGCATCCGTGGCGGACTGTGCGTACCTTATCGACTACTGCGGCAAGGATATGTTTACGCTCACAGGGGAGATCGAAAAGCTCTGCTTCTACGCTCGCTCGCAGTCGCGCACGGAGCTAAGACGTGAGGATATCCCCCTTATCTGCTCGCAGGAAATGGAGTACGGGGCGTTTGAATTTTCAAATGCGATACTCGACGGCAGGCGCGCTGATGCGCTCTCGATCCTCTCCGTTATGAAATTCAGGCAGCTTGAGCCTCTGATCATAATGGGCGAGCTTTCGGGCATCTTCTCGGATCTCTTAAGGATCAAGCTCATGCTCCAGAGTGGAAATACCCCGTCGCAGATTGCGACTGCCACGGGAATAAACGTCCACAAGGTCAACATCTATGCCGCAAGTGCAAGGGGGCAGGAGCTATCACGCCTCATTCGCATCTCGCAGATGGCGGCGGAGGCGGATCTTGCGATGAAAACACGCTTCGACTCGGGATATCTTCAGCTTGAGAGATTAATTTGCTCACTTTAATAAAAAAACAAAAAACAATAACCGAGCCGAGGCTCGGTTATTATTATTTTTGGTCGTAATCGTCGGTGCTTTTGCTCTCCGAGATCGACTCCCTGTCAATACTTCCCTCGGTCAAAATGTACCCGAGCAGGACGCCGAGCGCGCCGAGGACGGTAAGGAGCTTTTCCGTAGTCAGCTCGTCCACGCCGAACAGCACGCACAGCGCGGCTGCAAATGCGCCGATCGCCGCCCAGAGCTTTCTGCTCGTGAGCTTTCTTATGATATCCTCACGCTTCATTTGACCTCCCCCGCCCTCTCGAGTGCCAAAATTCGCTTGTCGTGCTCCGCAAGCTCGCCGTAAAAGTGTGCATTCTTCGAGGTCTGTCTGTCCATCGTTTCCTTCAGCTGGAGCACCGCGCTCTCAAGCCTCGAGAGCGTAGAGTTGACCTTGATAACGACGTTCATCACCGCTATAAATGCGGAAAGTATGCCGAACATTCCGACCGCTATCTCCCATGTCATAGGCTCTCCCTTCCGAGCATTTCCGTTATTCCGATATCATTATATAACGGATATGGGGGCTGTGCGCGACAGATTTTTGTCGCAGAGAAAAAATTTGCAAAAGACCTTGACATTTTTTTCGCATTGTGATATACTCACAGTATATGAAACGCTACGACGGGAAGTAGTAGCGCGATCATCGCCGAAAGAGAGCAGGCGGTCGGTGCGAGCCTGCGGTATGAGATCGTGTGAAGTCGTCCCCGAGCGGTCCCTGTGAGCCACTGCGGCGGTTAGCAGAGAACGGGCACTCCACGTTAAGGAGCCTTGAGTGCGCACCTCGGTGCGAAATCAGGTGGTACCGCGTTCCACGTCCTGATACGGACGTGGCTTTTTGTTTTTTTGCGGTCAGCTATAGGTTAAAAATCACAAGAAATATTAAGAAAAGGAAGAGAAAAATGAAAAGCTACAACGAGCTTCCAAAGACGTATTCCCCCTCGGATTTTGAGGATAGGATATACGCAAATTGGTGTGAGAAGGGCTACTTCACACCCGACAAGAGCAATACCAACCCCTCCTTCTCAATAGTCATTCCTCCGCCCAACGTTACAGGTCAGCTCCATATCGGGCACGCCCTCGACGAGACGCTTCAGGATATACTTGTTCGCTACAAGAGAATGCAGGGCTTCAACACCCTCTGGATCCCCGGAACGGATCACGCAGGTATCGCAACGCAGATCAAGGTCGAGGAAAGGCTCCGTGTGGACGAGGGCATCACTCGCTACGATCTCGGGCGTGAGAAATTCCTTGAGCGTGTCTGGGGCTGGAAGGACAATTACGAGGCAAGAATAACAAGCCAGCTCAAGAAGCTCGGCGTTTCCTGCGATTGGACACGTCAACGCTTCACCATGGACGAGGGCTGCTCTCGCGCGGTGCGTGAGGTCTTCGTCAACCTCTACGACAAGGGACTTATTTACAGAGGACACAGAATAATCAACTGGTGCCCCCATTGTCTTACCGCTCTCTCCGATGCGGAGGTCGAATATCAGGATATGCCCGGTAGCTTCTGGCATATAAAGTACCCCATCAAGGGCGAGGACGGGTATGTTGAGGTCGCTACCACGCGTCCCGAAACGATGTTCGGTGATACTGCGGTCGCAGTCAACCCCGATGACGAGGCAACACGCCACCTTATCGGCAAGACGCTCATTCTGCCCATCGTCGGTCGTGAGATCCCCGTTATTGCGGACGATTACGTCGAGATCGGCTTCGGCACGGGCTGTGTAAAGATCACACCTGCGCACGATCCCAACGACTTCCTCGTCGGTCAGCGTCATGACCTCGAGCAGATAAAGGTAATGAACGACGACGCCACGATGAATTCCTACGCAGGCAAGTACGAGGGCATGGACCGCTACGCCTGCAGAAAGGCACTCGTCGCAGATCTCGAGGAGCAGGGCTTCCTTGTCAAGACCGTGCCCCACGAGCATAACGTCGGCGTCTGCTACCGCTGTGGAACAGTCGTCGAGCCTACGACGAGCGATCAGTGGTTCGTTAAGATGAAGCCCCTTGCCGCTCCTGCCATCGAGGCGGTCGAGTCGGGCGAGATCAGCTTCATTCCCGATAGATTTTCAAAGAATTACTTTAACTGGATGAATAATATCCTCGACTGGTGCATCTCCCGTCAGCTTTGGTGGGGACACCGTATTCCTGCCTTCTATTGCGACTCCTGCGGCAAGATGACGGTCTCCAAGACGGATATCACCACCTGCCCCGATTGCGGCGCGCCCGTTCGTCAGGACGAGGATGTGCTCGACACGTGGTTCTCCTCCGCGCTCTGGCCCTTCGAAACGCTCGGCTGGCCCGATAATACCGAGGAGCTTGAGAAATATTATCCCACGAGCGTGCTCGTAACGGGATATGATATCATCACCTTCTGGGTATCGCGTATGATATTCTCGGGACTTGAGCATGTCGGCAAAAAGCCCTTCTCCAAGGTGTTCATTCACGGTCTTGTCAGGGACGCTCAGGGCAGAAAAATGTCGAAATCACTCGGAAACGGTATTGATCCGCTTGAGGTCATTGAGAATTACGGTGCGGACGCTCTCCGCTTTGCACTTGCTACGGGCAATTCCCCCGGAAACGATATGCGCTTCTCACAGGAAAAGATAGAGGCGGCAAGGAACTTTGCAAATAAGCTTTGGAATGCGTCGAGATTCGTCAGAATGAATCTCACGATAGACGAGATAAAGCTCCCCGAGACCGAAAAGCTCGCGCTTGAGGACAAGTGGATACTCACAAGGTTCAATGAGCTTGCAAGGAGCGTTACATCCAACCTCGACAAATACGAGGTCGGCGTTGCGCTCTCCGAGATATACGGATTTACGTGGGATGTTTTCTGCGATTGGTATATCGAGCTTGCGAAAACAAGACTTGGCGAGAGCGGAACTGAGGCTAACCTCACCTGCCAGAACGTTATCGCATACGTTCTCGTCGGCACGCTCAAGCTTCTCCATCCCTTTATGCCCTTCATCACCGAGGAGATCTACGGATCCATTCCTCACGAGAAGGAGAGCATCATGATCGACACGTATCCTGCGTACAGCGAGGAGCTTGAATTCTCCGCCGACGCAGAGAGCATGACGAGAATAATTGATGCGATCAAGGCAATACGCGCAAGAAGGAGCGAGATGAACGTCGCGCCCTCAAGACGCTCCAAGGTCTATATCGAGACGAAATATCGCGATGTTTTCGGCGAGTCGAGTGAAAAATTCTTCGTGCGCCTTGCCTCCGCATCCGAGCTCACCGTCAGCGAAAGGCTTGATCCCTCGCAGGTCAGCGCGGATACATCGGTTCAGATAATCACCGATTCTGCGACTATCTACCTGCCGCTCTCGGATATCCTCGACTTTGAAAAGGAGAGAGCGCGCCTCGCATCGGAGCGTGAAAAGCTGCTCTCCGAGATCGAGAGGATCGAGAAAAAGCTGTCGAACGAGGGCTTTGTTGCGAAAGCGCCTGCCGCCGTCGTTGAGGGCGAGAGGGCAAAGCTCATCCGCTACAAGGAAAACCTTGATGGCGTCATCAATGCGATCGAAAAATTAAAGTAAATAAAAATTAAGGACTCCGCTTTTGGAGTCCTTTTTTGTAAATGTATATATTGCCCACGGAAAAGCTTTTGCTCAAATAACGCTTATTCCGTGCTGATCTTTCGCCTTTTTCGGGAGGAGCAAGCCCCTTCTCTACCAATTTGTGGCGAAGCCACGACATCATTCGCACGAAGTGCTAACATCATTAGCCGAAGGCGACATATATGTTCGCTTTGCGAACAAGAAAACCCCGCGCAATCGTGTGCTCGGGAATATAGAACCCTGTGTTCAGGGCGGTGCTCTATTGCCGTCTTTACTGCTCCCAGCGTCCGAGCACTCTTGCCAAGACAAGTCAATTGGGGAGAGGTCGGGAGGTCTGCAAACCAACGTCAAAGCTATCTTCGAGCTCCTTTAATCAAATGTAGGTTCAATCAACCAAGCATCACGGTATGCGCAGGATATTTTTGAATTTTTAGGCGGATCAGTCGTCCACCTCGGCGTCATAGTCTATCTCGCTTGCAAAAAGCTCGTCGAAATAGTCCGCCGCCATATCGAATTCCGCATCGTCATCAATGGAAACGAGAGCCTCGTCCCCGTCCTCCGTAACGGACTTCAATATAGTATACTCGCAGAATTCCTTATCGGGATCATCCTCAGCGGGAATGAATGCGTAGTACTGAACGCCCTTAAGCTCGGCAGCACCGATAAGCTCAAACTCTATCTCGTTGCCGTCCTCGTCCGTAAGGGTATAAAATTCTCTTTCTGTATTATTCGTGTCCATTTTTTCAGCTCCTTTATTATTCTAATACTATTTTAACCCATTTATGCATTTTTGTCAATAGATATATTATCAAAATTCAAAAGATCACAAAGAATTGAATTACTGACCTCAAATCCACGCTCCGTGAGTCTTATTCTCTCGCCATCGTCGTGTGCGAGTCCGAGCTTGACAGTCCTCGCGATCCTCTCGCCGTATTTTTCGTCGAGATCGGCGGAAAATCTCTCTCGCAGCTCCGTGCGCGCGACTCCGTCCGACGTGCGAAGTCCGAGCATCAGATATTCAAGCTCCCTCTCCGCTCTGTCTATCGCTCTCACCTCGGCAAGCCACTCGCCGCGGAGGTATTTTTCCATATCGGCGGTATTTTCACGTCTCTCGCCGAGGATATCGGAATGTGCGGCAAGTCCCATACCGAGGTACTCGTCGAGCCTCCAATATTTGCTATTATGCCTGCTCCGTCTGCCGAGGCGCGCGAAGTTGCTTATCTCGTAATGCTCATATCCTCCGTCGCGCAAAAGCTCCACTGCGAGCTCGTACATATCCGCCGCCTCGTCGTCGCTCGGCAGCTCGTAGCGCTCCCTCATTCGGCAGAGCGGCGTGCCCTCCTCAAGCTGGAGGCTATATATTGAGATATGCTCGGGGCAAAGCCCGATCATTGCGCGCACGGACGTCTCCAGTGTGGCGATCGTCTGCGACGGCAGGGCGAGCATCAGATCGACGCTTATATTATCAAAGCCCGATCTCCGAGCGCAAAGCACCGTTTCCCTCGCCTGCTCGAATGTATGCCTTCTGCCGATAAGCTTCAGCTCGGAATCGACGGCACTCTGTATGCCGACGGAGAGTCTATTGATGCCGAGGGTATGCAGAGATGTAAAATATTCCTCGCCGTCGTCAAGGTGCGTCAGCGGATTGCACTCGAGCGTGATCTCCGCTTCGGGGGACACGCAGAATGTTCCCCTCACCGTGCTAAGTATGCGTTCCGTCTGCTCGGGAGTCAGCAGGCTCGGAGTGCCGCCGCCAAGGTAGACGGTATCGACCTCGTAGCCGTACTCGCGCACCTCCCTGCCCCTCTGCTCTATCTCACGGCAGAGTGCGGACAAGTATTTTTCGATCTCCTCGGTGCCCCTTGCCGCAAACGAGGTAAAGTCGCAATAAAGGCATCTTGAGCGGCAAAACGGTATGTGTATATAAAGCCCCAAGGAATGGGGCTTTTTTGTATTTTTGAGGTTTTCGAGCTTCATATCAGTCGTTATCGTCAAGTCGAAGCACCGCCATAAACGCCTCGGGAGAGACCTGAACGCTTCCGAGCTGGCGCATCTTCTTCTTGCCCTCCTTCTGCTTTTCAAGGAGCTTCTTCTTTCGCGTGATATCTCCGCCGTAGCACTTTGCGAGGACGTCCTTACGCATCGCCTTGACTGTTTCACGGGCGATTATCTTAGAGCCTATCGCCGCCTGTATCGGAATCTCAAAGAGCTGACGCGGAATGTTCTCCTTGAGCTTTTCCGCGATCCTCCTTGCCCTCGCATACGCCTTTTCCTCGTGAACGATGAACGACAGCGCGTCCACCTGCTCGCCGTTGAGCAGGAAGTCGAGCTTCACAAGGTCGCTCTTTCCGTACTCGGACAGCTCGTAATCAAGGCTCGCGTATCCTCTCGAGCGGCTCTTGAGTGCATCGAAGAAATCGTATATTATCTCGTTCAGCGGTAGCTTATAGTGAAGCTCAACGCGCGTGGTGTCGATATATTTCATATCAATGAAGATGCCGCGCCTATCCTGACAAAGGTCCATAAGTCCGCCCACGTACTCGGTAGGCGTAATGATCGACGCCTTGACGAGTGGCTCGTAAGCCGCCTCTATCTCGTCGGGCGAGGGGTAGTTCGACGGATTATCGACGAGCACCTCTGCACCGCCGCGCTTGATGACCTTATAAATAACGCTCGGGGCAGTCGTGATGAGGTCGAGGTTGAATTCCCTCTCCAGTCTTTCCTCAATTATCTCCATGTGGAGAAGTCCCAAAAATCCGCAACGGAAGCCAAAGCCGAGTGCTATCGAGGTCTCGGGCTCAAAGGTGAGTGCGGCGTCGTTGAGCTTGAGCTTCTCAAGTGCGTCGCGCAGATCCCCGTAGCGTGAGCCGTCCGCAGGGTAGATTCCTGCAAACACCATCGGCTGTGCCGCCTTGAAGCCGGGGAGAGCCTTATCCGTCGGGCGTGCGGTGTGTGTTATCGTGTCGCCGACGCGTGTATCGCCGACGCTCTTTATTGATGCGGTGATATATCCGACGTCGCCTGCCGCAAGCTCGGTGCAGCTCTTGATCCCAAACGGCTCCATCGTGCCCACGTCAACGACCTCATAGGTCTGCGAGGCGCTCATCATCGTTATACTATCCCCTGCGCGAAGCTTTCCGTCAATGATCTTGACGTAGACCACGACGCCGAGGTAGCTGTCATAATAGGAATCGAAGATCAACGCCTTCAGCGGTGCGTCCTCGTCCCCACTCGGCGGTGGGATCAGATCAACGACCGCCTCGAGCACCTGCTCAATATTCAATCCCGTTTTTGCGGAGACTGCGGGGCAGGACTGAGCCTCGATGCCGATAATGTCCTCTATCTCGTCCCGACAACGCTGAATGTCCGCGCTCGGGAGGTCTATTTTATTTATTACGGGGACGATCTCAAGGTTCGCATCGACCGCAAGATATGCATTTGCAAGCGTCTGCGCCTCGATCCCCTGCGTCGCGTCCACCACGAGCAGTGCTCCCTCGCACGCATTGAGCGAGCGTGAGACCTCGTAGTTGAAGTCCACGTGCCCGGGGGTATCTATGAGGTTGAAGGTGTAGCTCTCGCCGTTAGGAGCGGTGTAATCGAGCTTCACTGCGCGCGCCTTTATCGTGATGCCGCGCTCGCGCTCGAGATCCATATTGTCGAGTATCTGCTCCTCCATCTCACGCTTCGATACAGCCTGCGTCGTCTCAAGTAGCCTGTCCGCAAGCGTGCTCTTCCCGTGGTCAATGTGCGCTATTATCGAAAAATTTCTTATGTGCCTTTGTCTTTCGTTCATTTGCTTTTTTATTTATCCTTATCAAAATTCAAATAATCAAAAATCTTATATATATCCCCTGCGCCCATGACGACGAGGATATCCCCGGGGTAGAGGAGGCGGTTGACTCTGTCGGCGATATTTTCAACGCCGCTGACATACTCCGCCTTATCTCCGATACGGATGGCGAGAGTTTTGCCGCTGATGCCGAGGTTATCGGTCTCCCTTGCGGGGTAGATATCCGCGATAAATACGTGATCCGCCGCCTCAAATGCATGGGAAAACTCCTCCATCAGCGTATATGTACGTGTATAGGTATGGGGCTGGAACACGCAGAACAGTCTCTCGGGCGATCGCTTTGCCACTCCGGAGAGCGTGGATGCGACCTCGGTGGGGTGGTGTCCGTAATCGTCAAAGACGGGTGCACCGTTGACCGTTCCCTTATATTCCATACGGCGCTTTGCACCGCGAAACAGCGAGAGCCCCCTCGCCATTCCCTCGGGATCAAGTCCCGATATATGACCTGCCGCAAACGCCGCAAGTGCATTATAAACATTATGCTCGCCCGTAACGGAGAGCTTGACGTGAGCAAGAAATCCGTCCCTGCCCATTATATCAAATTCCGCCATTCCGTCGGGGTATCTTATATTTATCGCGTAATAATCCGCATCGGCGGACCTTACAGAGAAGGTCAAGATTCTGCCGCGGTAGCTACTGAGAGCCATCGGGATATACTCATTATCGGCGTTGGCTATGACCGTTCCGCCCTCTCCCGTTATTGCGGCAAATTCGCCGTAGGAGCGGCAGATCTGCTCCATGCTCTTGAAATAATCCACGTGGTCCATCTCGATATTGAGTATCACGGCGACGGAGGGATTGAAATCGAGGAAGGAATCCATATACTCGCACGCCTCGAAAATGAGGTTTTCGCTACTTCCTATGCGGTACGCTCCGCCCATCGCATCAAGCTCCGCGCCCGAAAGCACGGTGGGATCTCCCCCTGCCTCCATAAAAACGGTCGCGCACATTGACGTGCAGGTGCTCTTACCGTGCATACCCGAGACGCCTATCCTATTTCCGTATCCGAGCATGAGGTAGCCCAGATAGTCCGCACGCGAGATGCAGGGTATACCACGCTCGAGTGCCCTCAGATACTCGGGATTATCCCCCGATATCGCAACGGTATAAACGACCGCGTCGTAGTCCTCCATATTCGCCGCATCGTGGGTATAGAACACCTCTATTCCCTCCGCGCGAAGTCTCTCGGTCAGCGCAGTTCTCTCCCTATCCGAGCCGCCCACGCGGTAGGAGCGCAGGTGGGATATGTGCGCCAAGGAGGACATATTTATCCCCCCGATGCCAATAAAATATATACTTTTACAATCCTTCAGCATTTTTTCGATGCGCTCCGCACCGAAATGTGTGTTAGGCGTTGACATTTGTACTCCTCTCAAAAGCCATAATAGCAATTAATAGAAAATTCATAATTAATTTTCAAAACACTTCAATTTCCGTAGAACAATAGTAATAAATAAAGTTTACAATAGCATCAGTTTAGATCAATAGACACAAAGGAGTTCTAACATGAAAATCACAGACGTAAAGATCAGAAAAATCTTCAATGACAGCCCCATGAAGGCTATCGCTTCCGTAACCTTCGACAACCAGCTCGTGGTTCACGACATCAAGATCATCTGCACAAGGGACAAGCAGTTTATCGTCATGCCCAGCCGCAAGAATCCCGATGACACCTACCGTGATATCGTACATCCCATCAATGCTGAGTTCCGCGCTGTTCTTGAACAGGCAGTCAATGCCGCTTACGAGGCTGAGCTCGAGGCGCAGGCTAATGCCGAGACGCTTGAGGGCGACACGAATACGGACACAGAGACTATTTGATTTCAATTTACTGCCACACCTTTGGGTGTGGCAGATTTTTTTGCGTTTTTATATCAATAACTTATAACAATATATAAGAGATATTCAGCAGATATACGTACAGCTGCCGTGGGAAAACAGAAATCCGCTCTCGGAGACGTACAGATTGCCAAAGCTCCCCGCATATCCCGAGAGTGCACCGGGGTTGAAAATGACAAGATCCCTCTCAACTCCGCGGATGCTCCCCTTTTTAATATATTCAAGAGTGGGCGCATGGGTGTGACCGAATATGACCGCATCAGCACCGCTCGCCGACGCCTCCCTGCAGATCTCCTCGATGCCGCTCTTTACGGAGTAGGTATGCCCGTGGGCGATAAATATCTTCCCTGCCTGCGTCGGCACTATTGCCGCGTTCTGAATGACCTCGCCCACAGGGGAGATCCTATCCACAGTATCGCAGTTTCCGCACACCGCCCAGACCACAAGGTCGGTATAGCAATCAAGTGAAAAAAGATCCGCGAGCCCATCGCCGAGAAATATTACTCGGAGGGGCTCGCCGTTCTTTATTTGGGCGCGCCTCTCCCGTATAAGTCTTTTAAGCCTCGGCTTTTGCCCGTGCGTATCAGAAATTATCAGATATTCCGACATTTCGTCTGCTCACTCAGGAGCGCTTACTGTATCGGCTCGCCGCCTTCATTACGTCGGGATCCTTTGCAATAGGCTGGCACGCCTTCGGCAGGGAGAGCTCAATGATCTTGTTCTCGACCGTTACCGTGAGCTTGTCCTTGATCCTCTCGACCTCACCGTCAATGCAAACGTCGGTGGGATGTGCAAAGCGCACCTCGACCTTCTTGCACTTCTTGTAGCCGAGTATATCCGAGATATCTATCTTCGTAAGATGCGTTCCTGCCTTGTAATGACCGATGAGATTTACGAGCTGACCGAGATTTACCCTATCGACCACGCAAACATCTATCATACCGTCATCGAACAGCGACGCGGGGGTAGCGTGAAAGCCACCGCCGTAAAAGCTTCCGTTTGCTATGGCGCATAGCTGGTACTCGCTTCCTCGGTACTCCTTACCGTCAAAGGAAACCTTGCCCTTGACTATCGCCGTGCCGAGCTGTGTGAGCTTCTGCACGACGCCTGCGGTGTAGGCGAACTTGCTCGGGATAAAGACACTGCGCCTATTGAGCGCCGCCTGCTTTACGATCTCGCAGTCAAAGCCTGCGTTTATAAGATTTACTGCGTATTTATTCCCGTTATATTTCAAAAGGTCGATCCTGCGCGTCTCGCCGTCAAGCTGAGCGTCAATGTCAAAAAGCATTTCCGTATGCTCAAAGTTTCTAACAAAATCGTTTCCCGTGCCCATGGGGATAACACCGAGCTGTGCGTGCTCAAAGCCGACTATGCCCGAGGCGACCTCCCTTATAGTTCCGTCGCCGCCGACAGCGTAAAATCTGCTCGGCTCAGTCGTGCTCTCGCAGACAGAGCGAACATATTCCGTCGCCTCGCCTATCCTCTCCGTAACGTGTACCTCATAGGAAACGCCCCTTCGATCGCATACCTTATGGATCTCGTCGATAAGCTCGTGGAATTTCAGCCCCTTGCCTGCCGCAGGATTCATTATAAAATACTGTTTCATTATTCTTGATCTCCATTCTTCTGCCACGGGTGTGGCATAAATTATTGACGCAAAGCGCACAACGCAAATCGCACAAAATACCGCCGCGCTCTACTTTCAGTAACTTCATTAAATCTAATTTTATCACAATATTGCCCTCGTGTCAACATTTTTATTTTTTATACATATAATGTAGCGTAACAGTTTCCATGCCCCACACGCCCGATCTGCCTTGATTTCGGGCATATTTCGGGTACGGAGGGGAAATGGCAGAATTGTAAATTTTTTGTTTACTTGGAGGTGTAGTGTGAATATTGACAGAGGATCGCTCGCAGATCTGCTAAGGCTCGACGACGCACAGCTCTCTGCGGTGCTTCGCGGCGTGGCTCTTGAGGCGGGGTTGAGTGCGGACAGTATAAGGCTCGATGCAGGGGAGATCGCGAGAGTGCGTGAGGTGCTGAAATTTGCCACGGATGAGGAAATAGCCGCACTGATAGAGCAGATCGGCGGTGGGAGGAAAAATGGATAGCGAGATCGGGGCGGGGAGGGCTAATGGACAGGAGACGCTCTCGCTCGTCTCGACGCTTCTTAGTGATCCTGCCACCGTCGCAAGGCTGATGAGAGCGCTCTCGGAGATTGGGGGTGAGGGCTCGAGCGGCGGCGCAGAGAAAAGTGAAAATTCTGACGATGACAGCGTTGGAAGCGATGAGAAGGCGATTGAAAATACAGAAAATGCCGAAAAAACCGCTCCCCCGATCATGGCGTCCGCGGAGATGGCGGATACGCTCGGACGGCTCTCAAATGTGATATCCTCCATCACGTCTCCGAGTGGCGGCGGTAGTGGGGGTGGGGGCGGAAAACATACGGCTCTCCTGCTTGCGATCAAGCCCTACCTCTCGCAAAGGCGCGGCGAGCTGATCGACGATATTATAAGGCTCAGCAGTCTTGGCGACCTGCTCGGTGGGCTTGGCGAAGGGGGGCGAGCGTAGTGTATTACAGCAAACGCCCCTCGGACTCGGTGGCAGTTCCGAGAAATTATAGCGGCAGTCTGTTCCGTGTCATCGACGAGAGCGATCGCTCCCCCGACCGCGCCCCGAGCGAGGAAAATGAAGAGCGCGTAGGGGAAATTTGCGGCTGTAATGAGGAAAACGGACACATCGGCGGGGAAAATTGTCCTTGCGACGGGGAAAACGGACGGCAAGACGGCGGTTTTTGCCACGGCGGGCGCGGAATTTGCAAGGAAAATGGCGGTGGCGGTGATAAATGCAACCACCGTTCGACCCTGCTCGGGAGCGTTTCAAATATCCTCTCCGATATCTCCACCGAGGAGCTGCTCCTGCTCGGTCTGATCGTCGTCATACATAAGGACGATCCCAATGATCCCATCCTGCTTGCCCTCCTCGCCCTCCTTCTGACTAAATAGCGAGGTGAATGATGTTGCTTCGTAATGATGTTGTGGCTACGCCACAAATGGGTAGGGGAAGGGCTTGTTTCCCCCGAAAGCGAACGGGTAGCACCGCAGCAAATCCCCATTACAGTGCCAATCCCTTTACAACCCAAAAGCCACCCCTCCTTCGGGGTGGCTCTTGGGTTATTTTGATTTAATTACAGCTTGTCAAATCAAGGCGATCTTATTTAACTTTATTAGCGATCTCCTCGGATATTTTGCAGATGAACTCATTGACCGTCATTGAGCCGATATCGCCGTCCTTACGCGAGCGGACTGCGACGGTGCCGTTCTCAAGCTCCTTTGCGCCGACGACGAGCATATAGGGCACCTTCTCCTGCTGTGCGTTTCTGATCTTATAGCCGATGGTCTCATTCCTTCTATCGACCTCATTTCTTATGCCGAGGGCAACGAGTTTTCTCGAGATCTCATCGCAATACTCGATCTGTGCATCGCCGATGGGAAGCATCTTGACCTGAACAGGTGCGATCCACGTGGGAAGCGCGCCTGCGTACTTTTCAAGCAGAAGTGCGAGCGTTCTCTCATAGCAGCCCATACTCGTTCTATGAATGATATAGGGTGTTTTGAGTGTATTATCGGAATCGACGTACTCCATACCGAACTTCTTTGCAAGGAGCATATCTATCTGGATAGTAACGAGCGTATCTTCCTTACCGAAAACGTTCTTTATCTGGATATCAAGCTTCGGACCGTAGAATGCCGCCTCGTCCTTACCGACAGTATAGTTGCCCTTGCCGAGGTTCTCGTCAAGGAGCTTTTCCATTGTATTCTGTGCAAGCTCCCACTGCTCGGGTGTGCCCTCGTACTTATCCTTTCTCTCGGGATCCCACTGCGAGAAGCGGAAGGAGCAATCCTCCTTAAGTCCGAGAGTATCGAGGCAATAGAGTGCGAGGTCGAGGCAGCCCTTGAACTCCTCCTCGAGCTGTTCGGGGCGGAGAATGAGGTGTCCCTCGGATATCGTGAACTGACGCACGCGAATAAGTCCGTGCATCTCACCGCTATCCTCATTTCTGAAGAGTGTGGAGGTCTCGCCGAGTCTCATGGGCAGATCCCTATACGATCTCTTTTTATTGAGAAATACCTGATACTGGAAGGGGCAGGTCATGGGGCGGAGGGCGAAACATTCCTTGCTCTCATCATAGGGATCGCCTATTACGAACATACCGTCGAGGTAATGATCCCAGTGTCCCGATATTTTATAGAATTCCCTCTTTGCCATAAGGGGCGTTTTAGTAAGCAAGTATCCGCGGCGCTGTTCCTCGTCCTCGATCCATCTCTGGAGGGCCTGTATAGTGCGCGCGCCCTTGGGAAGGATGATGGGAAGTCCCTGACCGACGCAATCGACGGTGGTGAAGTACTCAAGCTCGCGTCCGACCTTATTATGATCCCTCTTTCTTGCCTCCTCGAGCATTGTGAGGTGTGCATTCAGCTCGTCCTTGGAGGGGAACGCCACGCCGTAGACTCTCTGGAGCATCTTATTATTCTGGTCGCCCTTCCAATATGCGCCCGTGCACTGTGTGAGCTTTATCGCCTTGACTGCGCCCGTCGAGAAAAGGTGGGGACCTGCGCAGAGGTCAACGAACTCTCCCTGTGTATAGAAGCTGATGGTAGCGTCCTCGGGAAGCTCCTCGATGAGCTGTACCTTATACGGCTCTTCCCTGCTCTCCATGAGCTTAATAGCCTCATCTCTCGGAAGCTCGCTTCTTGTGATGAGCAGATTTTCCTTAACTATCTTCTTCATCTCCGCCTCGAGCTTTGAGAGCGCGTCCTGCGTAAAGGGCACGTCAGAGTCGAAGTCATAGTAGAAGCCACTCTCTATGGCAGGTCCTATTGTGAGCTTGACCTCGGGGTAGAGGCGCTTTACCGCCTGTGCGAGGATATGGCTCGCGGTATGATTGAAAACATGTCTGCCGTCGGGATCGGCAAAGGTAAGAAGCTCGACCTGTGCGTCCTCCGATACGGGGTACGAGAGCGCGACGACCTTACCGTTCACTCTTGCAGCGATAACACTGCGGTCGATTTTTTCAGCCGAGCGTGCCGCGTCATAAACCGTTACGGGCGCGTCAAATTCAAGGCTGACATCATTGATCTTGATCTTCATAATCTTCTCCTCTTTATTGATAAAATGATCTCAAAAAAATAAAAACACCCCAAACGGCTACTGCCGTTCGGGGTGCGATAAACTTAATTATACGCACGGTTCCACCCGAGCTTTTAACTCCGATAATTATTCCGCGTGACGAATGGGTGGTACCGCTGCAAGTGCCATGGGGGATATTTCAGCGTGCTATCCCCTCTCTGAGCAAGGCTTAAATGCTCGGCGTGTCCCATACATTTTTATAAATATTAACACAAAGCTCGAGGCTTGTCAAGAGATTTTTTAAATAAATCCGTTCCTTTTTCTATTATACTCGGAGCGGGGGTTATACACCTCACGCCAGTTGAGGTCTCCGCGGTCGAGTGCCTGAACGAGGATCTCCGCCGTAGCGATATTGGTAGCGACGGGGATATTATAAAGGTCGCACATCCTCATCATCTCCGCCTCCTCCTCATTATACGACGCGCTCGAGCGAGTATCTCTAAAGTTAAGGAGCAGATCTATCTCATTATAAGCCAGACGCGAGGTGATCTGCTGCTCGCCGCCGTGCTCTCCCGTAAGGAGCTTCTCTATTTTAAGTCCGGTTGCCTCGGAAATATACTTTGCAGTTATGCTCGTAGCGCAGAGATTGTGCTTACTGAGAATGCCGCAATAAGCGATACAAAACTGTGTCATGAGTTCTTTTTTCATATCGTGAGCTATGATTGCTATTTCCATTCCTTGTCCCTTTCCGCATAAGCTATATATAAATTTTGATCTTTCAGCACTAATTGGTCTACAAATACCCAATTTACAAGGACATTATAGCATAACGTATAAAAGTTGTCAAGTTTTTTTATATTTCTTCGCTTAAAAAATATCCGATTTTTATTTTATTTTTCAATATTCGCCGATTTCCGATGCGGATCGACCGCCTATTCAGCCTATGAACGCAATATGACGCTCTACCGCAGAGGTCGTGTAGGCGGCAGCTGCTCTGCCGGCGGAGCAGTACGGCTCTCAATATCCTTCGCTCACGCGGTGTAAGGGACAGCTTATAGCCTATATACCGTATCCTCCCACATTCTCCGCAAATACGCAGTCTGCCACGCGCGAGCGGCCTGCCGCACTCGCATATACGCAGCTTGGAGGATCTCAATATAATAAAAAGGGGCGGTGCGCAAAAGAGCACCGTCCCGATCTTGCCGATTATACGGCTATTAGTCAGCAATGTAAGGAAGAAGAGCTACCTGACGTGCGCGCTTGATCGCCGTCGTGAGCTTTCTCTGATGCATTGCGCAGGTTCCGCTTATTCTTCTGGGAAGGATCTTTCCGCGCTCGCTGATGAACTTTCTGAGCTTTGCGGAATCCTTGTAGTCGATATACGCTATATTATCCTCACAAAAGATACAAACCTTTTTCCTTCTGCGGTTGTTCGTGCGAACAGGGCGAGAAGTATTTTCTGTTCTTTCCATATTATGAAAACCTCCTATTTTATTTTGGTTGCTTGTCAGAACGGCAGATCGTCGTCTGTTTTGATCTCCTCAAAGCTGGGAGCCTCTGCTCCCGAGGAGAATGAAGGAGTGCCGTATGCATCAGGCACGTAGCTCGACGAAGCGGAGCTCTCCGAGCGAGAATCAACAAACATAGCGTCGTCGATCACGACCTCGGTGGAATAACGCTTTGCGCCCGTGTTGTCGTTCCAAGATCTTGTCTGGATCGAGCCTGTAACGCAAAGGGAGCTTCCCTTCTTGAAGTATCTCGAGATAAATTCGGCGGTATTTCTCCATGCAACACAGCTGATGAAATCAGCCTGAGAATTGGACTGCCCGTCGGCACTCTTTGAGGTAAATCTGCGATTTACCGCAAGGGTAAAGGATACGACGGCGATACCGCTCTGTGTCTGCTTAAGCTCGGGATCTGCGGTAAGTCTGCCGCAAAGCACGACCTTATTTAAGTTGAGATTTGCCATCTTGCCTTCCTCCGTGCTATCACTCAGCGTCCGTTTCTTCAACGGTCTGTGCGAGCTCAGCCTCAACTGCCTCAGCAGCAGCGGCAGCGGCAGCAGCCTCAGCTGCAGCTATACGAGCAGCCTTCGCAGCGTTGTTCTTTTCGATCGCCTTAACGTCAAGCTTTATCGTCATCGAACGCATAACACTTTCATCAATGTTAAGCAGACGGTCAAGCTCAGCGGGGAAATCGGAAGCTGTCTTGAAGGTTACTACGGTGTAGTAGCCCTCTGCCTCGTCATTGATGAGGTAAGCAAGGCGACGTCTGCCCCACTCAGCAACCTCAACGATCTCAGCATTCTCAGCTATCAACGTTGTGAATTTGTTCACCGTTTCCTTAGCGGCATCTTCTCCGTTTGCAAGGCTGACGATGAACAGGTTTTCATAAGAATTGATTACCTTTTCCATAATTTTTACACCTCCCTATGGACTTTAAGTTCGTGCTAAGACTATTTTTGCACGACAGAGAGACGGACTTCTATCCGTATCACTCAACCATTATAACAGATTTTTGGATTTTGTCAAGGGATTTTTGCAATTTTTTTCACATTTTGGGCGATATGGGCGCAGATGTGGAATTTCCTCTTGCATTTTGAGCCGGAAGTTGCTATAATATAGATAATGACCGTATTTGGAGGTAGATATGGATAAATTCAAGTATTCGATAACGCTGGACAAGCTCATAGAGGAGCTTCAGTTTGAGGAGATATATATGCCCCTTCCCGCAGGGGAGATAAAGGTAATGAACCCCGAGGTCAACCGTCCGGGGCTTGCACTCGCGGGATTTCTGACGGTCTTTGAGCCGACGAGGATACAGCTGATCGGTCGCGCCGAGCTGCAATATCTCAGCGAGATCACGCCCGAGCTTAGAGATGCGCGCCTTGACGCATTCTTTGCACAGCGCCCCGTTGCGGTGGTCGTAACGACGAATTTCGATGTTGGCGAGGAGCTTTTGCGTCCTGCGGAGCGTTACGGCGTTCCGATCCTGCGCACCAAGGAAAAGACGAGTCCCATTCAGGCAACGCTCATTGCATCTCTCAATACCCACCTTGCGAACAGGATCACACAGCACGGCGTACTCGTAGAGGTCTACGGTGAGGGTGTGCTCATTCTCGGAGATAGCGGAATAGGCAAAAGCGAAACGGCGATAGCACTCGTCGAGCGCGGGCACAGGCTTATTGCCGATGACGCGGTCGAGATCAAGAGAGTCAGCGCAAAAACTCTCGTCGGAACTGCGCCCGAGGTGATAAGGCACTATGTCGAGCTTCGCGGAATAGGTATAATCGACGTTCGCCGCATCTACGGTATGGGTGCGGTCAAGATGAGTGAAAAGATAGATCTCGTCATCCGCCTCGAGCCGTGGGAGGAGGGCAAGATGTACGACAGATTCGGGCTTGACGATCAGGTATATAATATTCTCGGGATCGACATACCCCTGATCACCGTTCCCGTCCGCCCCGGAAGGAGCTTGCCGATAATCCTTGAGATCGCGGCAATGAACCACCGCCAGAAGAAAATGGGCTATAATACCGCCGCCGAGCTTGAAAAAAGCCTGCTCGAGCAGTTTAGTGAATAAAAATTTTTCTTACACTTTCGCGCCTTAGGGCAAAAGGAGGTCAACTGTGCAAGGCAGCAACGACTACACCGCCATTTCGGGCATTTACGACAAAATAAATTCAAATATCGACTATGCGTCATGGGCCGACTTCTTTGAAAAATGCTTTGACCGCTACCTTTCAAGCCGTCCCGAGCTCGTTCTCGATCTCGCCTGCGGCACGGGCAGTATGACGCTCGAGCTCGCCTCACGCGGCTACGACATGATCGGCATTGACGCTTCGTCCGACATGCTGAACGTCGCCTACGAGCGCAAATACGGCATGGAGCTTGACCACGACGTTCTGTTTCTTCTTCAGGATATGCGAGAATTTGAGCTGTACGGCACGGTGGGTGCGGTCTGCTGTTGCCTTGACAGTATAAATTATCTCACGGGCGACGGCGAGCTTGACACCTGTCTCTCCCTCGTTCACAACTATCTCGATCCGAGCGGTCTGTTCCTCTTCGACGTGAACACGCCCCACAAATTCGAGTCGGTCTACGGCAACAATTCCTACGTTTACGAGGAGGATGACTGCGGCGAGGGCACGCTCTGCGTCTGGCAGAACTATTACGATGCGCAGACCTCGCTCTGTGATTTCTCACTCACCGTTTTTGAGCGCGATTCGGGAAGCGGTCTTTACTCACGCCGCGACGAACAGCAATGCGAGCGTTGCTATACTCGAGCAGAGCTTGAGCGTGCGCTTGCAAAAAACGGCTTTGAGCTTATCGGGATATATTCCGATTTCAATTTCACCCCCGCCTCAGGAACTGACGAGCGCTGGTACGTAGCCGCAAGAGCCATAAAATAAACAAAAATCACACCGAGAGGTGTGATTTTTGTTTTAGGTGGGATATTATTTCTCGTACTCGTATCCCCAGATATCAAATCCCGTGGTAAGCTTTCCGAAGATATACTTACTGCAAGCGGACTCGCAATTTACGACGATCCTACCGTCAAGGCAGACGAGCTCCTCACTCATCGGCGGTGCGGTAACGACGTTGACGAGGCACGAGCGGTTATTATCGTCGAGGACGTAGCAGGGGAGCGTGAAATCGAACGATCTTTCCTCCTCACCGACGGTGATAGTACCTGCGTAGTTATAGTTATCTATCTTATAGAGGTTTGAGAGGTCGTAGAAGAACAGCTCCGAGCTATTGAAGCCCCACGAGGTGGAGATGACCATCTGTCCCTCGGGCGTGATGCATATTCCCTGCACCATTTCCCTTGCGGAGATAAGTGCCACGGGTGTGGGATCAATGCCGAGAGGCTTAGTCTTATCAAGTTTGAACACCGTCATCATCGAAGTGTTCGTATATCCGTTCGGAGTTTCGAGCCTTTCATGCTCGGGGGTGATATAAACGCTTCCGTCCCTATGGAACGCGCCTGCGATGATATAATCGCCGTAGACGTAGCAATGTGCGGGACAGTTGAAGGTCTCGACCGTTCCTATCTGCTTTACGGTCTCCCTGCCTGCAAGGATATCCTCAGCGGTGAAGGTATCGAGTCCGTGCGTATCCTCGCCCGTGATATAGACATATTTATCAAATATTTCGATTCCGCCCGTATGGTCGGTATATTCCGTGCCGTCAGCGTTAAGGAGCTTAGTATAGGTAACTCTTCCGTCCTCAGCCACGACATAGACGCGCGATGCGCTGCCGTCGCTCATATATCCTGTGATAAGGAAGGTATGCGAGCTTTCGATATAGGTCATTCCCTGCGGAACGAATTTGGAGTCTGCAACGCCCGGAGTCTTTATGACCGCCTCGGCATTATTATAAAATTCCGCCGCGCGTATGTAGTCGAAAAGCTTGAAGCCGAGAACGCCCACAAGCAAAACGACCATAACGACAGCAAGGATTATAGCTACTACTCTGAGTGCACCTGACATTTTTCTATTCCTCCTGCTTTCTGCTTTATAAATATAAAATTCCGATCCCTCGGATCAGTTAAGGCCGAGGGCAAAGTCCTCAAGCTCATCTGCATCGAGCGTACCGATGTTTCTCTTTACCTCAGCACCGCCCGAGAAAAGGATCACGGTGGGTATGCTCATTATTCCGTACCTTTTTGCGACCTCGCCGAGCGTATCGACGTCGATCTTTACACATTCGAGCTCCGAGTGCTCAAGTGCAAGCTCCTCAAATACGGGCGCGAACATTTTACAGGGGCCGCACCACGTTGCAAAAAAGTCAACGAGCACGGGCTTTTCGCCTGCAAGAAGGAGATCCAGCTCCTCCGCTGTATTGATAATGTGTGCCATTTTCACATTCCTTTCCCGAGATCTCTCTCGATCATGATCCTACCGCTCTCCAGCTCCCGAATTGACAGAGCTCCGTCCTCATATATCATATATGAGCGCGGATTTCCCTCCTTCGGATAGGTGGTCGAGCCGGGATTCACATATAGTCTTCCCTCTCCTATTTCTTCTATACACGGAACGTGAGTATGCCCGTGCACGAGAAGCTCGCCCCTACCGAGAGAGGCGCAGGAGCTCTTATTTATCTTATGCCCGTGCGTGAGGAGCATCCTATGTCCGTCGATGCAGAGGTAGGCATATTCCGCCATTATCGGAAAGCTCAGCACCATCTGATCGACCTCCGAATCACAGTTTCCGCGAACGCAGAGCAGCTCGCTCGATAGCCCGTTGAGCAGTTCGATCACCGCCTTGGGATCGTACGTCGGCAGGATGGTATTCCGCGGCCCGAAATAGAGCAGGTCGCCGAGCAAGATCAGCTTCTCCGCTCCCTCCCTGCGGTATGCGTCCACAGTAAGCCTTGCGCACGCGATATCTCCGTGTATATCGGAGGCAAACATTAATTTCATTCTGTAAATTTTCCTTAAAAAATTAGTTTTTTGAGCCAAAAGCAAGGCTCGGGGAGAATCGCAAGGATCTCCCCGAGTTACTTATATCATAAGTTAGATCCTTGACAGCTCAAGCCGATAGCAATATTACTCGCCGTCGGTAACGCCATCCGTATCGCCCTCGTCCTCATCCTCGTCCACGAACTCGCAGGAGAATTTCTCGCCGCAAGCGGGGCAGGTAAGGCTCTCGGGATCAATGCTCTCGTCGAAGCATACTACCTCTCCGCAGGAGGGGCACTCGACCTCGAAGAAGGACTCGCCGCAGTCGCAGTCGCAATCGCAGTCAAGATCGTCATCATCGCCGCCGAACTCGCACTCGTCGCAGTCGCCCTCGCAATCGCAATTCTCGCAATCGCCGTCGCACTCCTCGTCAAGGAAGTCCTCAACGTCCGCAAGGTCGTCGTCGATCTCCTCGATGTAGCCCTGAAGATCCTCAAGATCGTCATTGATAGCCTCGACCTCATCGGAAATGTCCGAAACGAGATCGATAAGCGCAGCAAGGATCTTGCCCTCGGGAGTCGTTCTGTCGAATTCAACGCCGTCAGCAAGTCCGCGCAGATAAGCAGCCTTTTCGTAAAGTGTCATAATTTACTCCTTTCGCCAAATGGCTCAAAAATTTACGGCGATCACGCGCGAGAGAGATATTCGCCCGTTCTCGTGTCTATCTTGAGTACCTCACCCTCGTTGATGAAGAGCGGTACCTTGATAACTGCGCCTGTCTCAAGCGTTGCGGGCTTGAGTGTGTTCGTAGCGGTGTTGCCTGCAAAGCCGGGATCGGTCTGCGTAACAGCAAGCTCAACGAACGTGGGGGGCTCAACGCTGAATACGTTGCCCTTGTAGGAGATGATCTTTACCATCATCTCTTCCTTAACGAACTTAAAGTTTTCACCGAGCTTTTCCTTATTGAGGGGAAGCATATCGTATGTTTCCATATCCATAAAGTAATAAAGATCTCCGTCGGTGTAGGAATACTGCATATCCTTTCTGTCGATATGCGCGTTTTCGAACTTATCGGTAGGGTTAAAGGATCTCTCGATAACGCCACCGGTAATAACGTTCTTCATCTTGGTTCTAACGAAAGCAGCGCCTTTTCCGGGCTTTACGTGCTGAAATTCAACAACCTGCCAAACAGTACCGTCGCCCATATCAAAGGTAACGCCGTTTCTGAAATCACCAGCCATAATCATAGTATAAGTACCTCCATAATGCGTTTTCGCATAGTTTTACGACTTATTATAAAACATTTTTCTCTATTTTGCAATAGTTTTTTATGGATTTTTGAAAAAAATTCAGAAAAATACGAAAAAATAAACAAAATGAGCGTTGCGTGAGCGGTTTTTGAGGCTGAAGCTTGAAAAAATCAAGGTGTCGCACCCATCATTAGCACGAAGTGCTAACATCATTTGCCGTAGGCGACGTACAATGCTCGCTGTGCGAGCAAGTGGCGTTCTGCCACGCCGCGCGGATCTTTTGCGACTACACCCCCCTTAATTTCAACAAATCCTATATTATTATATATTAAAGTTTGAAAAACAGTTGACAAATCATAAAAAAAGTATTAAAATAAACTGAATATATATTTTTATTTTCAAAAAGGATGTTATCTATGTTAAAAAGCATGACCGCGTTCGGCAGGCACACCGATATCGTAAACGGAAAAAGTATAACCGCGGAAATCAAAAGCGTCAACAACCGCTATTTCGATTGCTCCGTCAGGATCTCAAGATCCTACTCCTTCCTCGAGGAAAGGATCAAGCCCTATCTTCAAGCCCACGGAATAAGTCGTGGAAAGGTCGACGTTTCCATAACTGTCGAGCCTATGGGAGCCTCCGAGCTATCCATTACCCTCAATGAGGATTATGCACGCGCATACTACGATGCTCTGTGCAGGCTCAAGGATATGCTGGATCTTCAGGGTGAGATAACCCTTGCCTCACTTCAGCGCGATCCCAACGTTTTCTCCGTCTCCAAGCTCTCCGAGGATGAGGAGCAGGACTGGACGGACGTTGAGCAGGTGCTCGCCGTGGCACTCGAGAAATTCATTGCTGCCCGTGAGCGTGAGGGCTCGAGCATTGAGTCCGATCTCCGCTCAAAGGCCGCGGAAATTCAAAAAATGGTCGACGTCATCGAGGCGCACAGCGAGGAGGACATCACCTCCTACCGCTCAAGGCTCGAGGAAAAGCTCCGCACCGTTCTCTCCGACAACAGGATAACGCTCGACGAGGGCAGGATACTTACCGAGTGTGCAATCTTCGCCGACAGAGTTGCCGTTGACGAGGAGATCGTCAGACTGCGCTCCCATTTCAAGGCGTTCGACGGCATACTCGCGTCAACAGAGCCTGCGGGACGCAAGCTGGACTTCCTGATGCAGGAGATGAACCGCGAGACGAACACCATCGGCTCGAAATGCTCGGATTCTGAGATCGCGCACATCGTTGTGAACGTAAAATGCGAGCTTGAGAAGATCCGTGAGCAGATACAGAACATTGAATGAGTGCAAAAGTGCTCTCAGAAAGGACTAATGACGGGTAGACAGGTATGAAATTCATCAATATAGGCTTTGGAAACATGGTAGCGGTCGAGCGCATCGTAGCGATAGCAAGCCCCGATTCCGCACCGATAAAACGCCTTGTGCAGGACGCCAAGGAGGGTGGCAGGACAATCGACGTCTCCTGCGGCAGGCGCACAAGAAGTGTAATAATCACCGATTCGGAGCACGTGATACTCTCTGCGATACAGGCGGAAACGATAGCGAACAGAGTTGACGACACGTCCTACGACGATGAGGAAAGTGAGGATAGCGAGGAATGAGCCGCGGACTTTTGATAGTAGTATCGGGCCCTGCCGGAAGTGGCAAGGGCACGGTCAATTCACAGCTCGTAGCGTCGGGAGATTTCGTTTTCTCCGTTTCTGCGACCACACGCGCACCGAGACCGGGTGAGGTCAACGGTGTAAATTACCATTTCATCAGCAAGGAGGAATTCGAGCGCCGTATAGCGGAGGGCGGATTCCTTGAATACACCACATATTGCGGAAATTACTACGGCACTCCCCTTCGTGAGACTCTGGCGATCCTCGAAAGTGGCAAAAATCTGATCCTCGAGATCGAGTGTGAGGGTGCAAAGAACGTCAAGCGCATCTTCCCCGATGCGGTGCTGATCATGCTCATTCCGCCGACCTTCGCAATACAGGAGGAGCGGCTTCGCGGCAGGGGCACGGAGACCGAGGAGGTAATACGTGCGCGTCTTGACAAGGCGAAGCGTGAGATAATGCAGATAAACGAATACGACTACATAGTTTACAACTACAACGGCGGCAGCTCGGTCGCCGCGGACGACATCAGGGCAATAGTACGTGCGGAGCAACACGCTCAGCACCGCCAGCCCGACGCCGCCGCAAAATACCTCGGAGAGGTATAAATACACATTGAAAATTTTGGTTTTTAACCTGTAAATTATTTATTTTTAAGGAGAATATAAAAATGCTTCATCCAACCATCAAGGAACTTACTAAAGACGAATTCAACCGCTACGAGCTTGCTCTTGCAACCGCTAAATGCGCACGCATCCTCACCGATGAGTACGTAAAGCAGAGAGAGGAATCGGAGAGAGCCATGATCGCCGTTAAGGAAGGCGACCGCGCGACCGCTCCCAAGGTAGACGACGATCTCAAGGACGAGAAGGCTATCAAGAACGCCATCACTCGCTTCTGGGACGGCAGATACGAGATCTACCGCGGCGAGGACGCAGAGGACGAGGAGACTGCTGAGCCTGTCGAGGTCGCAGAGGCTGTTGAGGCTGTTGAGACTGTTGAGGCAGAGGCAGAAACGTCCGACGAGGGACAGGCAGAGTAATTCGAGCTTACAACAGCATGATCGGCGGAGATAGCTCTCCGCTGATCTTTTGACGATCACAGAATGAAGAAGGGAGAGGGGTATGGAGAACCGCTACGCAAGGGTATATCTTCTTGACAATCCGTATTGCATAGATACGGAATATACGTATTTCATTCCCCACGATCTCTCCTGCGTCATAATGCGCGGCTCGTTCGTGATCGTGCCATTCGGAGCCTCGAACAAGACGAGAGTCGGGCTTGTCGTTGCGCTGACGTCGGAAGAGCCGATGCACGGACGCACGAAGGCAATACGGGGACTTGCAAGTGAGGAGATAGCGCTCACGGAGAAGGAGATCGGACTCTGCCTCTTTATGAAGGAGAACACGCTCTGCACCGTGGGAGACGCCGTGCGTGCGATGATCCCATCGGGCGCGCTCTCGGAGATCGTTACGATATACAGAGCGGTCGAGGGTGCGGTCTGCGATGAAAATGACAGGTACGCACAGATATTTGACCTCATACGCAGTCAGGAGAGCGTCAGCAGCCACGTGCTGAACGAAAAATTCGGCATCGGTGCAGCCTCTGCCACCTCATCCCTCTTGCACAGGGGGCTTATCGAGAGGGATTCCGTAATCAAGAGCAAGGCGGTCGGCAAGGAGAAGAAATACTACCTGCTCGCCGTCGACAATTCCGCTCTCGCTTCCCTGCTCGGCACGTCCTCCCCAACGCCCGAATACAAAAAGCTCCGCTCCAAGATCCAGGCGGAGATACTCTCGTTTCTTTCCATGCGTGAGCGTGCTTCGGCTGACGAGATACGCGAGGAGTTTGGCGATGCTCCCTCCCAGCTCTCCGCCCTTCTGAAGAAGGGCTACATCGTATGTGAGAGCGAGATCGTCTATCGCAATCCCTACGAGGGGAAGGCAAGACAGAACCACGCAAGAGAGCTTGAGCTATCCGATGAGCAGAGCAAGGCTCTCGGCACGCTTACGGCGCTTCTTGACGCACAAAAGCCTTCCTGCGCGCTCCTTCACGGAGTTACGGGCAGTGGCAAGACCTGCGTTATGATGAAGCTCATAGACCGTGCGCTCGCCTCAGGCAAGGGCGTCATAATGCTCATTCCCGAAATATCGCTCACGCCGCAGACGGTCGAGCTTTTCTGCTCGCGCTACGGCACGCGCGTGGCGATAATACACTCCTCCCTCTCGCAGGGCGAGCGGCTCGATGCATTTATGCGTATCCGCCGAGGAGAGGCAGATCTCGTTATCGGAACGAGGAGCGCGATATTCTCACCCGTGCGTGATCTCGGGCTGATAATTATCGACGAGGAGCAGGAGCACACATACAAATCCGATTCAAATCCCAAATATCACGCGAGAGATATCGCAAGGTACAGATGCGCAGGGACTGATTCCCTTCTTCTGCTCGCAAGTGCGACTCCCTCGCTCGAAAGCTATAAAAAGGCTCGCGACGGCACATATACCCTCGTTGAGCTCAGCTCTCGCTACGGAGCGGCGGTGCTCCCGAGCGTGGAGCTTGCGGATATGCGCGAGGAGATAAGGGCAGGCAATTCTTCCCCGCTCTCCCTCCCCCTGATCGACGCCATAGGCACGGCACTTTATCGGGGCGAGCAGAGTATTCTTTTTCTCAACAGGCGCGGATATCACAATTTTCTAAGCTGCACCTCATGCGGAGCGGCGATAAAGTGCCCCTCCTGCTCGGTCTCCATGACGTACCACACCGACAGGCTCTACCGCAAGGGTGAACTCGTCTGCCATTGGTGCGGAAGGCGCATGCCCGTTCCGACCTCGTGTCCCGAGTGCGGTGCGGAGCATATAAAGCCGATGGGTGCAGGCATACAGCTCGTTGAAAAAACGCTGTCCGAGCTGTTTCCGACAGCAAGGATAATAAGAATGGACACCGACACCGCCTCCACAAAGCACGCCTACGACACGATGCTCGGAGATTTCAGGGCGCACCGTGCGGATATACTGATAGGCACGCAGATGGTAACGAAGGGACACGACTTTCCCGACGTTACGCTCGTCGGAGTGCTCAATGCCGACACCTCGCTCTACCTCAACGATTACCGCGCGAACGAGCGCACATTCTCGATGCTCACGCAGGTCGTCGGACGTGCAGGCAGGGGCGAGAAGGCAGGTCGTGCGCTGATACAGACCTCAAGCCCCGATAACGACGTTATCACACTCGCTTGCCGTCAGGATTACAAGGCGTTTTTTGAAAACGAGATAATGACGCGAAGGCTGACCTCCTTCCCTCCCTTCTGCGATATTGCCCTTCTGACTCTCTCGGGTACGGTGGAGAGCGCCGTGATCAAGGACGCTTCCATGCTCTCGGATATGATACGGGAGAGGGTGAGCGGAGAGTTCTCGGGAATACCCATCGTCTGCTACGGGCCGTTTGAAGCACCCGTATACAAGATTGACGGCAGGTACAGAATGAGAATGGTGATAAAGTGCAAGCTGAACAAGCAGACACGGGCGCTGCTCTCGGGAATATATGCGGAATTTAACAAGCGAAAAAGGACGGAGCCACAGCTCTCCATAGATCTCAACCCGTCCTCACTCTGATACAGCACGAAAGGATGTAAAAATGGCAAGATTGAATATAGTAAAGGTCGGCGACGACGTTCTCAGGAAGAGATGCCGTCCCGTTGATGAAATAACCCCAAGGATCTTACAACTGCTCGACGATATGGCGCAGACGATGAGAGAGGCACAGGGTGTCGGACTCGCCGCTCCGCAGGTCGGAGTGCTCCGCAGGATCGCCGTTGTCGAGGTCGAGGAGGGACAGCTTTACGAGCTGATAAATCCCAAGATCATCGCCTACGCAGGCGAGCAGGAGGGCACGGAGGGCTGTCTTTCCGTTCCCAACAAGTGGGGTACGGTGAAGCGTCCGATGCACGTTACCGTTCGCGCCACGGACAGGCACGGCAAGGAATTTGAGGTCAACGCCTCCGAATTTTTGGCTCGCGCCTTCTGCCACGAGATAGATCATCTCGACGGCAAACTCTATACCGATATCGCCACGAGCATCGAGACCGTCGAGGCGGACGACTGATCGGAGGGTACGAAATGAAGATACTTTTTATGGGCACGCCCGATTTCGCGCTCTGCTCCCTCAGAGCACTCTGTGAGAGAAGTGAGCACGAGATAGTCGGCGTCGTAACTCAACCCGACAAGCCCCGCGGACGCGGATACACGTTGACTCCTCCGCCCGTCAAGGTCTATGCACTCGAGCGCGGACTTCGCGTTCTTCAGCCTGCGACCTTACGAAGTGAGGAATTTTCCGCCACCCTCGCAGAGCTGTCCCCCGATCTTATTGCCGTGGTCGCATACGGCAAGATATTACCGCTAAGTGTGCTCGAATATCCCAAATACGGCTGTGTGAATGTACACGGCTCGCTCCTTCCCGAGTACCGCGGTGCCGCTCCCATGCAAAGGGCGATCATCGACGGCAAGACAGTAACGGGCATTACCACGATGTATATGGCGGAGGGACTTGACACGGGCGATATGCTTTTGCGTGCGGAGTGCGAGATAGGCGAGAATGACGATTTTGAGATCGTTCACGACCGTCTTGCGTCCCTCGGTGCGGATCTGCTGCTTAAGACCGTTGAGGGGCTTGAGCGTGGCGAGATCACCCCGATACCGCAGGACGAGAGCCTTGCCACCCACACGTCAAAGATAACCAAGGAGGACTGCCTTGTCAGCTTCGACAACGACTGCATGACGGTCCACAATCTGATAAGAGGGCTTTCCCCAATCCCCCTTGCCTTCACTCACACCCCCGACGGAAGGCTCTTAAAGCTCGTCCGCTCCGAGATCTGCGAGCGTGAGGAGCTTCACAGCGAGCCGGGAAGGGTGCTGTCCATCGACGGCGGCAGGATACGCATAGCCTGTGCGCGCGGCTCTGTCAATATACTTACCCTGCTTCCCGAGGGTAAGTCGAAAATGAGCGCGGCAGATTTTATAAGAGGAAGAAAGATCTCCGTTGGAGATATTTTGAAATAACAGGTGGGACACGAAATGAAGAACAACGTATCCTCCCGTGCGCTTGCGCTGGAGGTGCTCGAGAGATGCGAGAGCGGTGGGTATTCCTCAATAACGCTCGACACGGCAATAAAGAGAAGCTCCCTCTCCCCTGCCGACAGGGCTCTGCTAACTGCACTGACCTACGGCACGATAGAGAGAAGGAACACGCTCGACTGTGTAATATCCTCCCTCTCATCGCTCCCCGACGAAAAAATAGACACGAAAACAAGGTGCATATTGCGGCTCGGTCTATACCAGCTCGCGTATATGGACAGGATCCCCGACTTCGCCGCGATAAACGAGACCGTCTCGCTCGCTCCGAAGCGGTCGAGGGGCTTTGTCAATGCGATCCTCCGCTCCTTTGTGCGTGGAGGACGTAAAATAGAGCTTCCCGACGGGATCAAGGGCGATCCCGTCCGCCACCTCTCCTGCACATCGTCCGTCAGCGAGAGTGTTGCACGTGCGCTGCTTGAGGTGTACAGCCTTGAGGACTGCAAGAGGATGCTCGATACGGACAGCGTCGCGCCGATCACGCTGCGCACAAATACATTAAGGTGCACGCGCGACGATCTGTTGGAAAAATTGATAAAAAAATACCCCACGGCACGCCCCACAAAATTCTCCCCCGACGGCATAGTACTTGACAGTGCCGCGGTAACGGAGCTTACGGAGCTTGGGGACGGACTTGCGTCCGTGCAGGACGAGGCATCGCAGATATGTGTGCGTGCGCTCGGTGCTGCACGTGGAGACACGGTATACGATGTCTGCGCGTGCCCCGGCTCAAAAAGCTTCGGTGCGGCAATGACAATGGAAAACGAGGGCAAGGTCCTTGCCTTCGACATACACAGGAGCAAGCTCTCCCTCGTTGAGCGCGGTGCTGCGCGGCTCGGGATATCCATTATCTCTGTCGACGCGCACGATGCGAGGGACGAGATAGCGGAGCTTGTAGGAACGGCGGATCGCGTGATCTGCGACGTTCCCTGCTCCGGACTTGGGGTTCTCGCAAAGAAGCCCGAGATACGGTACAAGGATATGGGCGAGTGTGCTCCCCTGCCGAAAATACAGCTTGATATTCTCGAAAACGCTTCTAAATATCTAAAGGTCGGCGGTGTGCTCGTCTACTCGACCTGCACCGTTCTGCCTGCCGAAAACGAGAAAAATATTCAAAAATTCCTCGCCGCGCACGGAAATTTTTCGCTCACTCCCTTCTCTGTGGGTGGGCTTGATGCGGAGAGTGGCATGATCACCCTCCTGCCCCACGTTCACGGCACGGACGGATTTTTTATAGCAAGGCTGACAAGAAATTTTTAAGCATTTGGGAAGGAGAGGCTTGGACTCTCTACCTATAAATCACGTTAAATTCACGAAAGGAGGCAGATATGCAGGATCTTCTGAGCATGACGCCCGAGGAGCTCACGGAGCTTTTGATCTCAATAGGCGAGCCGAAATTCAGGGCAAAGCAGATATTCTCGCCGATGCACCGCGGCATCTCGCCCGAGAGCCTTACCACTCTCTCCGCATCGACCAAGCAAGGGCTGATGTCCGTCGCATACTACCGCCTCCCAAGGGTGAGGCGCAAGCTCGTCTCGGAGCTTGACGGCACGGTGAAATACCTCTTTGAGCTATACGACGGAAACTGCGTCGAGAGCGTCGTTATGAGGTACGAGCACGGCACGACGATATGCATCTCCAGCCAGATAGGGTGCAGGATGGGCTGTGCCTTCTGCGCGTCGACCATCGGCGGCAGGGTGCGCGATCTCGCTCCCTCCGAGCTTCTCGGTCAGATCATCGCCGCAGAGGCGGATCTCGGCGAGAGGATCGACGGCGTTGTCATGATGGGTATCGGTGAGCCGCTCGACAACTACGACAATGTAATAAAGTTCCTCCGTCTCGTCGGTCATCCCGAGGGACTGAACATCGGCTATCGCCACATCTCCCTCTCCACCTGCGGACTTGTGGACAAGATATACAGGCTCGCGGATGAGGGCTTCCCGATAACCCTCTCCATCTCACTCCACGCCGCAAACGACGAAAAGCGGAGCAGGATAATGCCCGTCAACCGCGCGTGGGGGATCGACAAGCTCCTGAGTGCGTGCCGTGATTATTTCGAGCGGACGGGCAGGCGGATCTCCTTTGAATACACTCTCATCTCGGGCGAGAACGATTCCGAGTCCGATGCGACAGAGCTTGCGTCAAAACTGAATTCAAGTCTTCGCACGCGAACCACCACCATGCCAATACACGTCAATCTCATTCCCGTCAACCCCGTCAAGGAAACGGGCTTTGTCAGGAGCGACCGTGCCCGTGTCAAGGCGTTCGCCGCCGCTCTCGAAAAGCGTGGCATACGCGCGACCGTGCGCAGGACTCTCGGTGCGGATATCAACGCCTCCTGCGGTCAGCTTCGCCGCGACGAGATCGAGATACAAAAGGAAGCAGAAAATACACAAAATAAAAAGCAGAACAAGGAGGGACTATGACCATATACGGACTTACCGATAAGGGACTCGTTCGCGAGGCGAATGAGGACAGCATAGGCATCTCCTGTCTGAAGAACGGAATGACCATTGCCGTCGTCTGCGACGGAATGGGCGGTGCGGCGGGCGGAAGAATCGCCTCCGAGCTTGCAGAGGAGACCTTTATGAGCTATATGGTGCAGGCTTCTGCGGAGCTTGAGAGCGTGAATTTTGATGCAAAGCGTGTCAAGCAGGCGATCCTCGAGGCTATCTCCCGTGCAAATACCGCTCTTATCGAGCGTGCGCGTGAGGATCTCTCACTCTTTGGTATGGGCTGTACGCTCAATGCCGCAGTCTTTATCTCATCTCGCTCGAGGCTCTTTTTCGCAAACGTCGGAGACAGCCGCGCATACATGATAAGCAAACGCGAGATAAAGCAGCTCACGAAGGACCATTCCTACGTTCAGCTCCTGCTCGACAACAAGGAGATCACGAAGGAGGAGGCTGAGGATCACCCCCAGAAGAACCTCATCACCAAGGCACTCGGCATCAAGGAAGAGCTTGAGCCCGACATCTACGAGCGCAGGATCTATCCGAGGTCGGAAACGTATTTCCTGCTCTGCTCCGACGGACTCCACGGCTTGCTCCCACGCGAGACCTTGAAGCGAGTCGCACTCTCCAATATGAGCATACACGAAAAGGTCTTTACCTATATAAGGCTTGCAAATGACGCGGGCGGATACGACAACATCTCCGCCATACTCATGTGCACCAAGGAAGGGGAGGTGAGCTGATGAGTGCTTACGATCCCTTCATAGGTCAGACCTTCGAGGGCAGATATACGATAATCAACGTTATCGGTATCGGCGGCATGGCAACGGTCTACGGCGCATACGATACGGTAACGGGACGCAGCGTTGCCATCAAGATGATGAGCAAGAAGCTTGAGCATAACGCAAAGCAGATAAGCCTCTTTGTCAACGAATCGACCGCCCTCTCCCTGCTCTCCCACCCCAATATCGTGCAGGTGTACAACACAGCGATCACCAACAGCACGAAATATATAATAATGGAATATGTCGACGGCATCACTCTGAAGAAGCATATCGACCACCGCGGTGCGCTCCCCGAGCGTGAGGTGCTGTACTATGCGACGCAGATACTCTCCGCCCTCGATTACATACATTCAAAGGGTATCGTCCATTGTGACATCAAGCCGCAGAACATCATACTCCTGCAAAACGGAAGCATCAAGGTGGCGGATTTCGGTATCGCACGCCTCGACGCGATGCTCGATCACTCGGGCGAAAAGAGCGACGTCGCGCTCGGAACGGTCTACTACGTCAGCCCCGAGCAGGCGCAGGGCAAGGCACCGCGTGCGGAGAGCGATCTCTATTCGCTCGGCGTAATGCTCTATGAGGCGATGACCAACCGCCTGCCCTTCTACCACGAGAGTGCCACCGAGGTCGCGAAGATGCAGATCAGCCGTGAGCCAACTCCACCGAGCGTTTACAGGCCCGACATCTCCGTCGGTCTTGAGCAGATAATCTTGCGTGCGATGGAGAAAAATCCCAAGAAACGCTACGCAAGTGCTACCGAAATGCTCACGGACATACGTGCGCTGAGGCAGAATTCAAAGACCGTATTCGGCAACGAGAAAAATTCGAGCCGCTACCGCATAATTGAGCGAAAGCCCCACCAGAACGCCTCGAACGTTTCGAACAGGAGCATCTACCCTCTCAACGAGCGCGGTGCTAATTTCGCGGAAAATCAGGCGTACTTCAAGCGCATGACCTCGCACTCGGGAATAGTTCCCAAGCAGGATTCGGACGCGATCGGAGCAGTATCGGGCACGGGCAGGACGCAGGTCGCCACGGGCAGAACACGTGTCCAAGGCACGGCAGGCACTCGTCCGATCACGGGTAGCACGCAGATACCTCGCTCGCCCTCGGGAGCGATCCCAAGGTCGGCATCCCGTGAGCTTCCGAAGGCATCTAACACGATAATGCTCAGCGGCGACGATATCAAGAGCATCAAGAGGGACAGGTGGCTCTCCATCACACTCGGAGTGATAGCGGCACTTCTGCTCACACTACTTCTCGCCTTCGCAGTTTGGCATTTGATCCTGCCCGTCGGTGCGACGGACGGAGCGCGCGAGGGCTACTCTACACTAAAGGTGGTAACCGAATGGAACACAAAATACACGGAAAGATATTAAAGGGCGTTGGAGGTCTTTACACCGTGAGGTGCGATGGCGAGGGGGAGCTGATCCTCTGCCACGCGGGCGGTGCGCTCAGGCACAACAATATAAAGCCCCTTGTCGGCGATATGGTCGAGCTTGCCGTCGGTGAATCCTCAACGGACGACTCCGATGTCAGGATCTCGAGCATAGTCGAGAGACGGAATTCCCTCATACGTCCGCCGATAGCAAATCTTGACGTCATCTTCGTTACTATGGCGGCGGCGTCCCCGGAGCCCGTGCTCCCGACGGTGGATAAGCTCATCTGCATCGCCGAGCACAACGGCATCGAGCCTGTGATCGTCATCGGAAAATGCGACCTCGCACCGAGCCGCGCCGAGGAGATAGCGAAGATATATCGCGGTGCAGGCTTCGACACCTTCACGCTCAGTGCAAAAAGCGGCGAGGGCGTCGGTGCGATCGCCGAATATATTGACACGCATTTGCGGGGCAAGACCGCCGCATTTGCAGGTGCGTCGGGTATAGGCAAATCCACGCTTCTCAATTCTCTTTTTCCCGACCTCTCGCTCACCACGAACACGATAAGCGAAAAGATAGGTCGCGGAAGGCACACCACGCGCCACGTCGAGCTATACCCGATAAGCGACCGCCCCGACAGCGGTTATATTGCAGACACCCCGGGCTTCTCCCTGCTCGATTTTGAACGCTTCAACTTCTTTGAGAAGGAGGATCTCGCCCTGAATATGCGTGAATTCCGCGAGTATATCGGAAAATGCCGTTATACCAAGTGCACGCACACCAAGGAGGAGGGCTGCGCGATACTTGAGGCGGTGAGGAACGGCAGGATCTCGCGCTCAAGGCACGAGAGCTTCCTTGAAATATATGCATCCCTCAAAAGCAAGAACAAATGGGATAATAAATAATATGAAGGCTTATATTTTTCTCGGCGGAGAGATCCATCTCACGCAAAAAAGCATAAATATCATAAAAAACGGCGAAGGCTCTCAAAAAAGCCTCGTCATAGCCGCCGATTCGGGCTACGACAACGCCTGCAGCATCGGTCTTGAGGGCGAGGTGCAGGTGCTCATCGGCGACCTTGACTCGATAAGCGACAGGGAGCTTCCGAGCGACCTTGAGATCGTAAAGCTTCCGCCCGAAAAGGACGACTCCGACGCGAGCCTTGCCGTAAATATGGCGATAGAGCGCGGTGCGGACGAGATATTTCTCGTCGGCGGACTCTCGGGCAGGCTCGATCACACGCTTGCGAACATTCGGCTCGTTGAGATGATTCGGCGGACGCACGGAATACACGCGACGATCCTCGACGGTAAAAACCGCGTAAGGCTCGTCTGCGGTGAGTCCGCGGAGGTGAGAGGGGGCGAGTACAGGTATTTCTCGCTCATTCCTACGTCCGATGTCGCCGTGGGAATTACCGTCGAGGGCGCAAAATATCCGCTCCACGACGCAACTCTCCTTGCAAAAACGCCCTCGCTCGGCATTTCCAACGAGGTCGCAGGCGATATTGCCACCGTAACGTGCAGGGATGCGGAGGGCGGACTTTTCCTTATCGAGAGCAACTGAGCGCACCGCGTCATATAATGTAACGAGCGCAGGCTCAATACTTAACTTGATGCGAGGTGCTTTATGAAGATCGTCCTATACAGAGTCAGCGGCATTGCCTCAATGCTCCTAAGACGGCTACTGAAAATAAAAAAGCAAGGTGCATAAAAACTGAAATATGAACAAAGAAGTCAAAAATAACGGATTTTTACCCATCGACCGCCGCGAGATGGCACAGCTTGGCTGGGATCGCCCCGATTTCGTCTACGTAACGGGCGATGCATACGTCGACCACCCTTCCTTCGGCACGGCGATAATATCGAGAGTGCTCGAGGCAGAGGGCTTTAGGGTAGCAATTCTGCCCCAGCCCGATTATAAGAGCTGTGAGCCATTCCGCGAGTTCGGACGTCCACGGCTCGGCTTCCTCGTCAGCGCAGGAAATATCGACTCCATGGTCGCGCACTATACCGTCGCAAAGCGCAGAAGGGGGAGCGATTACTATTCCCCCGGCGGTGTGATGGGAAAGCGTCCCGACCGTGCAACGATCGTTTACTGCAACAGAATACGTGAGGCATACGGCGACGTGCCCATCATCATCGGAGGACTTGAAGCGTCCCTGCGGCGATTCGCCCACTACGATTATTGGGACGACAAGGTGCGCCGTTCAATACTCGTCGATAGCCGCGCGGATATTTTGACCTACGGAATGGGCGAGAATATCCTGCGTCGCATCGCACACCTGCTCGACCGCGGCGTGCCCGTCAAAAAGATACGCGACGTCAGAGGAACGTGCTATATGTGCGATCCCGAGGATAAGATCGCCTTCCCCGTCGCGGCGGAATTTGACTACAACGAGTTAAAGACCGACAAGAGAAAATACGCCGAGGCGTTCGGAATACAGTACAAAAATCAGGATAGCATAAACGGCAAGGCGCTCGTGGAGCATTACGATAACAGGATACTCGTACAGACGCCCCCGATGCCGCCGCTTGAGCGTGAGGAGCTTGATGCGGTCTATGCCCTGCCCTATATGCGTACCTACCACCCATCATACGAGAAGGACGGTGGCGTTCCTGCGATAGAGGAGGTCAGATTTTCCATTACACACAACCGCGGCTGCTTCGGCGCGTGCAATTTCTGTGCCCTCGCCTTCCATCAGGGCAGGACCGTCCGTTCAAGGAGTGTCGAGAGCGTGCTGAAGGAGGCAAGGCTCATCACGGAGCTTGACGGATTTAAGGGATATATCCACGACGTCGGCGGACCTACGGCGAATTTCCGCTACCCCGCCTGCGATAAGCAGCTTAAGAGCGGCGTCTGCTCGGGCAGGAAATGCCTCGCCCCAACGCCCTGTAAGAATTTGAAGGTCGACCACACCGAGTATATGGATATGCTCGCGCAGATCGAGGCACTACCGAAGGTCAAAAAGGTGTTCATTCGCTCGGGAATAAGGTTCGATTACCTTATGTACGATAAGGATGACTCGTTTTTCAAAAAGCTCGTCCGCGATCACGTCAGCGGTCAGCTCAAGGTCGCACCCGAGCATATCTCCGATAATGTCCTCGATTCAATGGGCAAGCCACATATCAATGTCTACAATTCGTTTAAGAAAAAATATTTCGACCTCTGCCGTGAGGTCGGTAAGGAGCAATACCTCGTTCCCTATCTTATGTCCAGCCACCCCGGCTCGACAATGGACGACGCAGTTCAGCTCGCCTGCTATCTTAAGGCGGAGCATTACGCCCCCGAGCAGGTGCAGGACTATTACCCCACCCCCGGCACAGCCTCGACCGTTATGTACTATACGGGAATAGATCCCCTGACGGGCAAGAAGGTCTACGTTCCCACTACATACGAGGAAAAGAGTGAGCAGCGCGCACTCCTGCAGTTCAACCGTCCGCAGAACGCCGATAAGGTGCGCTCCGCATTAAGACACGCAGGACGCCCCGACCTCATCGGCTATGAGCCGTCCTGCCTCGTCAAGCCCGAAAACGGGAACGGTAAGATGAACGGAAAAAATAATAACGGGAGCGGTAAGGGCTATAAAGCTAAATCTAACGGCGGCGCAGGCGCTAATGCCGATCGCTCCGCTAAGGGAGAGCGCAAAAAGCATGACCGCATCGTCAAAAACGGTGCCCCCGGTCGTCCTAACCCACACCCCAATAAAAAAGCTGCCCCGCAAAAGAAGAATAGAAATAAAAAATATAACTAATAATCAAAAAACCACGCGAAAGCGTGGTTTTTGATTTCTCGTTCGCAAAGCAAACATATATGTCGCCTTCGGCTAATGATGTTAGCACTTCGTGCTAATGATGCTGTGGTTTCGCCACGAATGGGTATGGGAGGAGCAAGCTCCTCCCATACGAGATTGTAGAAATTTCGCCGTGTGGATAACGGTGCCGTTGTATGGCGATCATTTCACCGTGCAAGCAACAGTTATGCACACATTTTGCTCGTTTTCTTACCCTGTTTTCAATTTCCCATTCTATCCTCAGAATATCCCCACGATATTTCCGCCATCATCGACGTCGATATTGAGTGCGGCTGGGGCTTTAGGGAGTCCCGGCATGGTCATTATATCGCCTGCGAGGGCGACAACAAAGCCTGCACCTGCGCTGACACGCATACTCTTTATATTCACCGTAAAGCCCTCGGGCGCGCCGAGAAGCTCCTTATTATCCGAAAAGCTATACTGCGTTTTTGCGATGCAGACGGGCAGGTGTGAAAAGCCGTTTCTCTCAAGTCTTTCCATCTCCTCCCTTGCCTGCTCGCTGAAGCTGACGTCGCTACCGCGGTATATCCTCTTTACGACCGCGCGGATCTTATCCTCTATCGAGCCATCGAGGGAATATGAAAATTCAAATTTCTCGTTATTTTCGTTTTCGCAGAGGCTCACCGCTTCAAGTGCAAGTTCGCGCGCACCTTCTCCGCCCTTAGCCCAAGCCTCGCAGAGCACGGCGCGGACGCCTGCCTCGTTACATTTTTTTGAAACGGTCTCAAGCTCTGCCGCAGTATCCGTGGGGAACGCATTTATTGCGACCGTACACGGGAGGTGGTATACATCTCGAATATTCGAGACGTGGCGCATAAGATTTGGCAGTCCCCTCTCAAGTGCATCGAGATCCTCATTGGCGAGTGCGTCCTTCGGCACTCCACCGTGCATTTTGAGTGCGCGGACGGTAGCGACCACTACGACCGCATCGGGTACGAGCCCTGCGGCACGGCACTTTATATCAATAAACTTCTCCGCACCGAGATCCGCGCCAAAGCCTGCCTCGGTAACGACGTAATCCGTGCTCGCAAGTGCGGTACGTGTTGCGATAACGGAATTACAGCCGTGCGCGATATTTGCGAACGGTCCGCCGTGAATGAACGCCGCCGTTCCCTCGAGCGTCTGCACGAGATTCGGAGCGAGAGCATCACGCAGGAGAGCCGTCATAGCCCCTGCCGCACCGAGCTGATCCGCGGTAACCGGCTCGCCGTCGGTATTATAGGCGACGACCATTCTACCGAGCCTTGCACGCAGGTCGGAGAGCGAGTCCGCAAGGCAGAATATCGCCATGACCTCACTTGCGACGGTGATATCAAAGCCGTCATCCCTCGGCACTCCGTCAACGCGTCTGCCCAGACCGTCGCGGACGCACCTGAGCTGGCGGTCGTTCATATCGACGCATCTGCGGACAGTTATGCTCTGCGGATCAATACGCAGCTCATTTCCCTGATATATATGATTGTCGAGCATGGCACAAAGGAGATTATTTGCCGCTCCTATTGCGTGTATATCGCCCGTAAAATGCAGATTTATATCCTCCATAGGCACTACCTGCGCATATCCGCCGCCCGTAGCGCCGCCCTTGATGCCGAAAACAGGTCCGAGGGACGGCTCTCTGAGTGCAAGGCAGGCACTCTTGCCGATCTTACGCAGTCCATCGGCAAGTCCTATTGCCGTGGTAGTTTTTCCCTCTCCTGCGGGGGTGGGAGTGATTGCAGTAACGAGTATCAGCTTGCCGCGCCCTGCGTTCCTTTTTGAATCAAGGTAGGAGAGCGAGACCTTTGCCTTACCGCGTCCGTATGGCTCGAGAAACTTCTCTCCCACGCCGACGCTCTGCGCTATCTCCGAAATATCCTTGAGTCTGCACGCTCTCGAGATCTCTATATCCGTCAAATTTGCCATTACTCATACCTCCTGCAATGTTCTTACGCTAATTATACCATTACATACTTTTTTTGTCAATAAATTTGCCAAATTTATTCCAATTCAAAACCACGGCACAGAGCAATCCCCATGCCGTGGTTTTTAATATTTGCTTATTTTGTTCCAAAAAGCACTTTTTTAAGTATATCGGCAGTTTTCTCCTTACCGAATTGCGATACGAAAACGTCCGTCGCAGGTCCGCCCTGCTCAACAAGCCCGTCAACGTAAGCATCCGTGCGAGCAAGCTTAGGAGCTATCTCACATTCGGGTGCGTCGGTCGCAAGGTACGCTCCGATATATTCCTCGGTGTAGCGGTCAAGCTCCTTGGTCTGTGCCCCCTTACCCTTCTTTGAGGTGGTCTCGGGGAGTCTGATGCCGTCATACCAATGCGACGGCTCCTCTCCCTCTGCGAACCTCTCGGGAAGGGCGGCGTTTTTCTCCTTGACCGCGCCGACAAGGGGAAGCTCCGCACGCTTCTCCACCGTATCGTAAAGCTCGATGATGAGCGTGTCGTTACCCATAGCGTAGATCCTGTCATAGGAGAGCAGGGGCAGATCGAGCGTTTTCGGAGCGATAACGAGCGTATCCATCTTCATAAGTCCGAAAAATCCGCTCGCGCGCATCACGCATACGTGCCCGAGTCCCTGTGCCTCATACGCACGGTTTTTGAAGGTCATTCCCTTCGCCTTGAAGGTCGAAAATTCGCCTATATCCTTTTCGGCAAGCGAAAACCTCTCGCCGATAAGCTCCAATATTCTCTCAGTCATAGGTCAAGCGTCAAGCGTGAGCTTTGAGAGTCCGTTTTTATGGAGCAGGCAGACGCCGAGCAGGAATGTTCCCTGACCTGCGACATTTACGCCCTCTGCGATCCAGTTCATTATCGCCTTGTCAAATTCCTTTGACGAGAGATAGCCCATTCCGAGCGAGCAGATAAAGGATACAACAAAGATCGCGATGATCACGGGCTTACCGAGCCTTTTTGCAAGAATGGCGAGCACCGTGTCAAGACAACCGAGTCCTGCGACCATGAGTCCAACGAAAATAAATGTTCCGCGGTATTCCTCGGGAGCGGCGGATGCGAGCACCGCCATAAGAACGGGAGCGGTGATGACGCATCTGCGTGTCGACGTGCCCTTCTGCGTGAGCATGAGTATCATTCCGAGACCTGCGAGCATAAAGCCTATCGACTGCACGGGGAAGAACATTGCATTGAGCGGTGAGAAATCGCACACGCCAGCCGCGTAGAGCAGCTTCCACGTTGCCTTGAGTCCACCCGCGCAGATAACGTCAATAACGCCTGCGGAGAAAAGGGCGAAGGCGGCTCTGCCCATTTTAGAATAGAGATCACGTAAAAGTATCACTGCGCCGATGGCGAAGCACACGACGGGAATATAATCCACGAGTGCCATTGAGATCGAAAAATCATTCATATTTTCTTATATCTCCTATATCCTCGATTATTTCTTTTTATTGAGATGGTAGAGAGGGATGAGGGGTATGATTATGGGAGTCTTGTTTGCGTACTCGTTGTATGCAGGATCGTCGCCGAGTCTGCCCATCTGACGCTTTTCAAGACGCTGTGCGCCGTTGAACATGATGTAAACGATCGCGATGTACGCGATTATCGCAACTATCCACTGACCAACACCGGAGAAGGTGGTCGTTCCGCTCACGAAAACGCCCGTCCAGAAGATGATCTCGCCAAGGTAGTTGGGGCAGCGAACGATCCTATAAAGTCCCTTCGTAGCCACGAAATTGGGATTTTCCTTCTTCTGTGCGCTCTTCTGCTGGTCTGCGATGCTCTCAAGCACGATTCCGAATATCGAGATCGCAAAGCCGACTACGGGAACGATAACGTCCGTCGAGCCGTTCACGTGTCTGAAGAGCATGGGGCTGACCTGAGCCGCGTAGAGTGCGGAAACGAAGATCCAGATCGTTGCAAGAACGAAGATGGGCATCTTCTTTTCGTTATTCTTTGCGAGGGTGTCCTTCGCGACGTCCGTCTTTCTGAAGGTTATATTCTTAAACTCACGGACGAGCAAAAAGCCCGAGAGGCGCACGCCGTATGCGACGAAAAGAAGCGCCTGCACCACGGTGATCCAGAGGGGAGCGTCCGTGGGGTTGAGAAGTGCGATGACAAGTATCGCAATACCGCCTGCAGCAACGGAAATTCCGTATCCTATGGAGAGGAAGTATACGAACTTATAGAAGCCGATGAGGCATACGACTGCGCAAACGGCATATATTATTCCAAGAAATCCCCAAGGCATATTACTTTACCTCCTTGCCAAAATAGCTCTTGATGTATTCGGCAAAGCTCTTATCGCCCGTCTCGGTGTCGCCCACAAGGTCGTGGGAGAGCGTCCACTTTGAGAACAGGATGATATCGTGCTTACCTGCCTTCTTGATCTTCGGCAGATTTGCGAGAACGCCAAAGAGCCAGATGGGAGCCCACTTGATCTTAAGGGGCTTGCCTGCCGCCTCAAAGCACATAGCCGCCATCTCCTCGTAGGTGTAGGTCTCCTTGCCGCCGACGTTGTAGGTAACGTTGGTGTCGTTCATGTGGTCGACGATGAAGCGAGCGAAATCGGGGCAGTCTACGACGTTAGCCTTTACGCTGCCGTAGCCCTTGAGAAGCTGCATCTCACCCTTGTCGATATAGGGCTTGAACACCTTTGCGATGTCGTAGAAATAGCCCGTGGGACGGTAGATGACGTATTCCATAGGCTGCTTCTTGATCTCCTCCTCAACGAGGAACTTTGCGTGGAGCATGGGCACCTTCTCAGCACCCGGCTCGTCGCAGGAAATAACGGAAATATAATTGAATTTCTTGACTCCTGCCCTCTTGCACTCCTCATAAAGGTTCATATTGCCCTTATAGTCGATGTCGTAGGAGGTGAAGCGAGTCGATGCGCCGGTAAGTCCCATAGTCGTGATAACGACCTCTGCACCGTCGCAAAGTCCGCTGAGAGTCTCGGGGTTGGTGGCGTCGATGGGCTTGAAGGTATATTTACCCTGCGTACCCTCGATATTGCCCTCCTTGAGGTCAGCCGCAACGACCTCGTGCCCGTCGGCAACGAGGCACTTGAGTATCTCGGCGCCGAGATTTCCAAAGGCGCCTGCAAGTAC
>CAYPRM010000007.1:0-51901 GCA_964413365.1 uncultured Lachnospiraceae bacterium
CTACTCCACCGCGGCTGACGGTCAGACCTCTGTTGAGATCCACATCCTTCAGGGTGAGCGTGAGATGGCAGCAGGTAATACTACGCTCGGTAGATTCCACCTTGACGGAATTCCTGCAGCTCCCAGAGGCGTTCCTCAGATCGAGGTTACCTTCGATATCGACGCTAACGGCATAGTAAACGTAAGTGCGTGCGATAAGGGCACGGGCAAGGAGACTCATATAACCATCACATCCTCCACGAATATGTCCAAGGAGGATATCGACAGAGCAGTACGCGATGCAGAGAGATTTGCCGAGGAGGACAGAAAGCAGAAGGAAGCAGTCGACGTTAAGAACCACGCCGATAGCCTCATCTTCCAGAGCGAAAAGACACTTGAGGAGATAGGAACGAAGCTTCCCGAGAGCGATCTTGCCGACGTAAAGGCGGGCATCGAAACGCTCAAGAAGACGATAGAGACCAACGATACCGAGGCTATCAAGAGGGATACCGAGGCACTCGAAAAGGCATTCTACGCAGTCAGCGAGAAGCTTTACGCACAGGCTCAGCAGCAGGGCGGCGCACAGGGCGCTGACTTCGGCGGAGCGCAGGACGGCGGCAACGCTGACAACGGAACCTATTACGACGCGGGCTTCGAGGATAAGACCGATAAGTAATTTTATACGACTATACGGGAAGGGAAAGGGCGTATCGCTCTTTCCCAAGTCCCATTTTTTGCGAAAGAGAAGATTATGTCAGAAAAAAGAGATTATTATGAGGTGCTGGGGCTTCAGCGCGGCGCGGACGATGCGTCGATAAAGAAGGCTTACAGAACGCTCGCTAAGAAGTACCACCCCGATATGAATCCGGGAGATGCGGAGGCAGAGCAGAAATTCAAGGAGGTCAACGAGGCGTACAGCGTCCTCTCCGATCCCGATAAGAAGGCTAAGTACGATCAGTACGGACATGCCGCATTTGAGCAGGGAGCAGGCGCAGGATATGGCGATTTCGGCGACTTTGGAGATATAGGAGATATCTTCAGCAGCTTCTTCGGAGGTGGCTTTGGCTCGGGCTTTGGCGGCTCGTCGTCGGGCAGAAGAAACGCCCCGACGCGCGGCGAGGATATCGGACTTCGCATCAGCCTCACCTTTGAGGAGGCGGCATTCGGCGTAAAGAAGGACGTCTCGTATAATAGAATACAGAAGTGCGATGATTGCGGCGGAAGCGGTGCGCGCAAGGGCACGACTGCCGAGACCTGCTCGGCGTGCAGAGGAACGGGACAGAAGCGAGTTATGCAGAGAATGGGCGCGATGCAGTTCCAGACTACCGTAACCTGCGATGCGTGCCGCGGAACGGGTAAGATAATAAAGGAGCCGTGCACGAATTGCCGCGGAACGGGCTATGTTCGTATCACGAAGAAGCTCACCGTTGATATTCCTGCAGGAATAAACGAGGGTGAGAGGATCGCACTCCGCGGACAGGGCTCGGACGGAAGAAACGGCGGTCCTGCAGGCGACCTCATCATACAGGTCAGCGTGCGTCCGCATAAGATATTCCGCAGAGAGGGCTACAATATCTACTGCGACGTCCCCGTAACGGTCGCAGAGGCAACGCTTGGCGCGGAGATAGATGTTCCCACGCTCGAGGGCGAGCAGAAATACACGATCCCCGAGGGAACTCAGCCCGGAACGCAGTTCACGCTCAAGGGAAAGGGAATACAGAACCTGAATTATCCCTCAAGACGGGGCGATCTGATATTCACCGTCGCAGTGGAGATACCCAAGGGACTTACGCAGAAGCAGAAGGAGCATATGCGCGCCTTTGCCGATAGCTGTGGCGAGAGCAATTACAAAAAGAGGACCAGCTTTTTCAAGAGCATCTTCGATAAAAAATAAGGAATGGAGATAGATATGACGGATCCCGATTACATCTGCGGCGAAGCAAGCGAGATAAAGGATTGGACACAGATACGGGTAACGGTTAAGCTATGTGAGCTTGATACCGCTATGGCTGTGATGAGCGTCCTTGACAATAACCTTATGGTGGAGGATTATTCCGACATCGACCTCAAGACCTGCTACGGAGATCTCATTGACGAGAGTATTCTGAATGCGGATAAGACCGTTGCCTCGGTCTCAATGTTCCTACCTGCCTCCGAGAGCTGTAATATGGCACTCGCCTTTATCAGGGATAGGCTCACGGCGGAGAATATCGAGCCGAAGATCGAGCTTGTCGGCGTCAATGAGGAGGACTGGGCAAATTCGTGGAAGAAATATTATACCACCCTCCACATCGGCAAGAAAACCGTCATCGTCCCTATGTGGGAGGACTACGAGCCGAATGAGGGCGAGATAGTCGTCAGAATGGATCCCGGTATGGCGTTCGGCACGGGCTCGCACGAAACGACAAGGCTCGTTATCGAGCTGCTCGAAAAATACACGGAGCAGGGAATGAGAGTCCTCGACGTCGGATGCGGAAGCGGAATACTTGCGATCTGTGCCTCAAAGCTTGGCGCAGGGGAGTGCAAGGCTTACGATATAGATCCCGTTGCCGTCAAGGTCGCAAATGAGAACATAGCGCAGAGCGGTCAGACCAATATCACCTGCGAGGTCTCCGATCTTTTGCGTCAGGTCGACCTCAAGGGCGGAAAATACGACCTCATTTGCGCAAATATAGTTGCGGATATCATCATCCGTATGACTCCCGACGTCGGAAAATATATGAATGACGACTGCACGCTCCTCTGCTCGGGAATAATATGCGAGAGAGCGGATGACGTTATCGCGGCACTTGGATCTCACGGTCTGTACGTCGCAGAACGCATTGATGATAACGGCTGGTGCGCACTTGCGGTAAAAAAATCCTGAATATATTATTATAATGAAAGTGAGCTTTGGCGAAAAGCTCACTTTTTTTGAAGAAATTTGACGCAAAAGATTAAAAAAGGTATTTACAAAACGAAATATTTGTGCTATAATACATTAGAATTAGTAAAAGTGGGCTTATACCCAATTTGCGACGGAACATTCTGCGGCACCTTCATATTATGTTATTATGTGGATTGTGGATGCATGGAAAAGTGCTTCGTCACACAGCGACACCACCGCAAGGAGTGCCGTATCTGAATTTTGGAGGAAAGATGTATGAAAAAAGTTTTCTCGGCATTGCTTATAGCTGTTATCATTATGACCGCAATGCTTCTCACGGCGTGTCCCACGCCTGAGCCCGCACCCGATCCTGACCACACTCATACCTTCGTTGATGAGGTGGTGGATCCCACATGCATTTCCGGAGGATATACTATCCATACCTGCAGTGGCTGCGGATATGTGATGAAGGATACCTTTACGGGCGTAGATACCAAAAATCATGATTATGTTGTAAAGGAGAGCGTTGACGCCACCTGCGATGAGGATGCGTATACCGTCGATATCTGCACGCTCTGCGGCGACAGTAAGGTCACTGTCAAGAAGAATACCGCAGGACACGTTTGGGGTGAATGGGTAACTGTCAACGAGCATACCTGCACCGACTGGGGCTACGAGAAGCGCGAGTGCGAAAATTGCGGCGAGGTCGATGAGAATTCAATCAAGCCCTCACATAGCTATGAGTCCACGACCGTCGAGCCCACCTGCACCGAGCCTGGTCAGATAACCTACACCTGCACGGAGTGCGGAGATACATATACTACACAGGGACAGAAGGCGCTTGGCCACGATCCGGGCGAGTGGACAGTCGTAAGAGAGCATACCTGCACCGATCACGGTGAGAAGGTAAGAGAGTGCGAGAGAGATGGCTGCGAATATACGGAGACCACCGTCGAGAGCACGGAGCTTCACTATTACGAGTTTGTTGAGACCATCGAGCCTACCGAGACTTCTCACGGATATGATATCTGGAAGTGCACGGAGTGTGATAAGACGGTAATAAAGAATATCACCCACAATTTTACGGCGTGGGAGCCCTGCACCGACGATCCGAGTAAGGAGCACTGCGAGTGTACCGTATGCGGACACGAGGAGCACAGGACCAAGTCGTGATGGACCATAGGAGGAAAGATATGAAAAGAATTGCTTCCATACTGTTCATTTCAGCTCTGCTGATCTGCGTGCTGGCACTTGCGTCCTGCGAGATATTTGGCGGCGGAGAAACGACCACCACGACAACTCCTGACCATGTCCATGAGTTTACCGACCGTGTGGTAAAGCCCACGTGCGCATCGGAGGGATATACGGAGCATACCTGCGAGGGATGCGGATATGTTTATCAGGACGATTTCGTAGAGGCAGATACATCAAAGCATAAGTTCAAGGTCGTTGAGACAGTTGATCCCACCTGCTTCAAGGAGGGATATAAGAAATACACTTGCTCCGTCTGCGGAGAAGATAAAACAGAGGTTCTCGAGCCCGAGCATGACTTCAGCGGCGAGTGGACGACCGTTAAGGAAGCCACCTGCACGACCGAGGGCGAGAAGCGTCGCTATTGCGAGGATTGCACGGCTTATGAGACCAAGACGATCCCCGTAACGCATGATTACAACATGAGCGCAGGCGTCGTAACCGATCCTACCTGCACGAGCGAGGGATATACAACGTATACCTGCCGTTCCTGCGGCCATACAAAGAGAGAAGATTATACCTCTAAGATCAGCCATGAATTTGGTGAGTGGAAAAAGACACTCGATCCTACCTGCACAACACAGGGCGAGGATAGAAGATACTGCGAGAACTGCAGTGCATACGAGGTAAGATATACAGGCTATAAGCATGATTATAAGATGGAATACGTTCCTCCGACATGCCACGAGCAGGGCTGCACCAGATACGTTTGCCAGATCTGCGGCGATATAAAGATCGACCAGTACGTTCCCATTCGCCACACCTTCGGCGATTGGGAGACATACATCGCTCCCACCTGCTCGACTCAGGGACTTGAACGCAGATATTGCACGGGCGAGGATTGCGATGTATTCGAGGAGAGAATAGTAGAGCCCAGACATATCTACGATATCGTAGAGGTCGTAGAGCCCACTAAGACGAGCTCGGGTTATACCAAGCATTCCTGCGAGTGCGGACTGTACTACATTGATGATATCGTTTCCACAGCAGGCTCTGAGGGACTCACCTATGAGCTGAAGACCGTTTGGAGCACTGAGGAGAAGAAGTATTTCAGCACCTACATCGTTACGGGCATCGGAACATGCACCGACAGCGAGATCGTTATTCCTTATATGCATAACGGTATCGTCGTTTCGGGAATTGGCTATGCTGCATTCAAGGATTGCGATAATATCACCGCTATCTACCTTCCCGCAAGCATTACATCCATAGGAAATACATCCCTTTGGAACTGCGATAGCCTCAAGCTCATCAGCTTCGAGGGCACGCTTGAGGATTGGAATAGCATCAGCAAGTCGACCAACTGGGACTACGGACTTGCAGGTCATAAGGTGGTCTGCATCGACGGAGTTTTGAAATTCAACTGATCAATAAAAATAATATACCCACTGCATTAGCAGTGGGTATATTTTTTATTGATTTATTGGCTCAAAATCGGAGGCAGGGTGCTTACAAAGTGGGCAGATGAAGTCGTCCGGCAGGGTGTCGCCCTCGTAGATATATCCGCAGATCCTGCAAACGTAGCCGTGAGCGGAGGCGTCGGGCTTTGGCTTTACGTGCTCGTGGTAATAGCTGTACGTCATGGACTCGCCCTGAGATAGCACGCGCGCCTCGTCCACCGTGCAGATGAACATTCCGTGCGTACCGAGGTCAACGTAGCTCTCAACGCTGAGGGACATATACGCATTGACGTATTTAGGCAGTATGACAAGTCCGTTTTGCGCGCGTTCGACGCTCTCGCCTGCGAATTTATCAACGTTGCGACCACTCTGGAAGCCGAAACGCTCAAACACGGAGAAGGGCGCGTCGACGCTCAGGCAGTTGACGTTCATTTTGCCCGTCTGCTTTATTATATGATGGGAATAATTTTCCTTGTTGATCGTAACGGCGATCCTGCGTGGCGAGTCGGTGAGCTGTGAGACGGTGTTTACGATCAGCCCGTTGTCGCGATTGCCGTCGTTGCTCGTAACGACGTAGAGCCCGTAGCCTATTTTTGTGAGGGCGGCAGGATCGTTCTGAGAACCATTGTTTCTTGCGATGTAGTCCGCACAGAGCTCGCGTGCCATAGCATCAAGGGACTCACGGCTCGCATCATTCAGCGCGGAGCGGACCGTGCAGGTCGTGTCGAGATAGGAGATGTCCTTCGAGCCGTCAAGCATCGAGCGTATCACCTTTGCTGCCATCGGTGCCCAACTGCCGTTCTCGATAATGCCGACCTTCCTTGAGCGGAAGCCACGCTCCGTGAGATGCTCGATAAAATCGCGCATATAGGGGAAGATCCCTGCGTTGTACGTAGTAGTGGCGAGCACGATGGACGAATATCTGAACGCCGCCGCGACCGCCTCCGACATATCGGAGCGTGCAAGGTCGAATACCTTGACCGCAGGACAGCCGTATTCGTTCAGCTTCTCGGCAAGGGCGAGCGCGGCGGTCCTTGTATTCCCGTAAACGGAGGTGTACGCAATGACCACACCCTCGTCCTCGGGTACGTAGGATGACCAGATCGAGTATTTTTCAATATAGTGGGAGAGATTTTCCGTGAGTATCGGACCGTGGAGAGGGCAGATGGTGCGTATGTCGAGTGCGGACGCTTTTTTGAGAACGTTCTGTACCTGCTGACCGTATTTTCCAACGATGCCGATGTAGTATCTCCGCGCCTCATCGTCCCACGGCTCGTCCGCGTCCATGGCACCGAATTTTCCGAATGCGTCAGCGGAGAAGAGAATACCCTCCGAGCTCTCGTAAGTGAGCATGACCTCGGGCCAATGCACCATCGGCGCAAATACGAAGGTCAGAGTGTGAGCACCGAGCGAGAGAGTCTCCCCGTCGCCGACGGTGATCCTTTTGCTCTCCTCGACACCGCCAAAGAAGTTGTCCATCATCACGAACGCCTTGGAATTTGAAACGATCCTCGTTTCGGGATAGGCGCGCATGAAGCTTGAGATACTGCCCGAGTGGTCGGGCTCCATGTGCTGGACGATCAGGTAGTCGGGCTTCCTGCCACCGAGGGCGTGAGCGATATTGTCGAGCCACTCGTGCGTGAAATGTGCATCCACCGTGTCAAATATCGCAATTTTCTCGTCCATAACGATGTAAGAATTGTAGCACATGCCACAAGGCACGCGGTACTGACCCTCAAAAAGATCTATCTTGCGGTCGTTGACGCCAACATAGATAATGCCGTTTCCTATTTTCATATTTTCTCCTTTTTATAAAGCTAAAGATCCTGTATCAGTTGAAGTTCTCAAGATATTCCTCGTAGCACATACCCGTCTGATGCATCACACTTGAGACGCCGAGCCCGACGAAGCGGTAGTGCCACGATTCGTATGCGTAGCCCGTGATGTCCGTCTTGTCGGAGGGGTAGCGCATCACGAAACCGTATTTCCACGAGTTGTCGCGGAGCCAGAGGAAGACCTCCGTGCTCTCGAAGATGTCGTTCACCACGCCCCCGATAGAGAGAGTCGTGAAATCAACGCAAAGCCCCGTCTGATGCTCGCTCTTTCCGGGCTCTGAGGAGTAGGTCAGTACCTTTTCGCGAGCCTCCGAGTAGGTAAGCGTCTTGTTGCACGCCATCTCCTCCTCAATATAGCGGTTAAAGAGGTTTTCCTGATATTCGTACGAGCGGTACGCACTCGTAACATAAACATCCTCGTAGCCGAGCGCGAGCATATCGTTCATCATCGCCTCAAGTGCCGTCTCCGCTACGGAGTAGAGGAGGTAGCTTCTGCCTGGTGCGGCGTATTTTGAGGGTATGCGAACAAGTCCCTCCGGCTCAGCCCTGCCGACGGGATTTTGCTTGTTTGCAAGGGTTGCAACATATCCGCCGACCGTCCGTATTGCTTCAAGATATCCCGAAACATTCGTTTCATAGGTTATTTCAGGTACATCTGCTATCATATATATTGATCCTCCGATAAGGTCTATCTCTATCTCGCACGAGTCCTCCCCGCTTCTTATATTCGCAGAATAAAAGATCTTTTCGATATCGGAGAGGGGGATAAGACAGTACCCGTCCGCGATACGCACCCTGCCTGCAAGGGAGATGTCAATTCCGTTGAGAACAGCACGGTCCGAGCCGTTTGACAAAATAAGCTCCGTGCCGCACGATTGGAAGCTTGCACGTGTGTTGAGGACTGTGGCGTGCTCTATTCCGTAGGCATCGGCGAGAGCGTACATATCGGCGTACTGTACACCGTCACGCATCATAATGTCACGTGATATCTCCTGCGTGCTTCCCCCGAACGTATATATATATTTTCCGCTTGCCCTCCGCTCCGCAATAGCCGCAGAGAAGAGAAGTACCGACGCCACAAGAAGCAGAGTGATCGAGGCTACACAGAATAACAGCGCAGAGCGTCTTTCGCCACGCTCGACCTCGGAATGTAGCCTTGCCCTAACTCTTTCGTAGGGCGTGGGGATCATTTTGTTTCCTTTTTTCTTCATTTTTCCGTGCCCTTGTGCGTCATTTGGATTCTATCATCATAAAATAAGGAGATGTGGGCGAGTTGAGTATCCTCAGCCTTGTACAGCAGACCTTGAAGCGCGAGAGCGTCGAGAGGTATTCTGCGATCTCCTCGCCCTCGAGCCTGCCCTCCTCGTGCCCGGGATAGATAGCCACGAGCAGTATTCCGTCGGGCGCTAAGAGCGAGATCGCCGCCTCTATCGCAGGCAGGGTGGTCGTGCGCATGGTCGTTACTGACTTATCCCCACCCGGGAGGTAGCCGAGGTTGAACATTCCTGCCTTTATAGGCTCGTGAACGTAATTTTTTACATTGTGATGCGAGTCGTGTATCAGCGTGTAATTTTTCGGACAGCCCTCAGCTTCGAGCCTTGCGCGTGTGGAGTTGACTGCCGACTCCTGAATATCAAAGGCGTAAACATGCCCACTCTCCCCGACCGTCTCCGAGAGAAATTGCGTGTCGTGCCCGTTGCCCATGGTGAAATCCACCGCAACGTCGCCCTCCCCGAGGTGACGGAGTATGAACATTTTGTGGAGCTCAAGAAGATCTATCATTATTATTACCGTTCCTTGCGTATATTTATTGCAAAATTTAATTTTTTGTGCTATAATGATTATATAATATTTTGCTTTTTTCTGCAATAGCTTTATGAGAAAATTAGGAGAAAATAATGATAGATTTTTCAAATTCACAGGCAAATATCGCAGCCGAGTGCGTCCGCGTCCGCCCCGTGGGGCATTATGACCTCAAAAAAACGCTCGAATGTGGTCAGTGCTTCCGTTGGGAGCGAGTGGCTGGTGGCAGATATGACTGCGAATACGTCGGTATCGCGCACGGGAAGGTCATCTCTGTCGCGCAGGACGGCGAGGATATAGTGATATATAACACCACGCCCGAGGAGGTCGACTTGATCTGGGATCACTATTTCGCACTTTCCGAGGATTATGACGCGATAGATGGGGACATTCTCTCGCATTGTAACAACCCCACGCTCGCAAGTGCCGTCGCAGAGGGCAGGGGAATAAGGATACTTCATCAGGAGCCGTGGGAGACCGTTTGCTCGTTCATCATCTCGCAGAACAACAATATCCCGAGGATCAAGCAGATCATCTCCGCACTCTCACGCTCGCTCGGAAAGAGGGTGGATCACGGAGAGGAGAGCTATTACACGTTCCCGAGTGCAGATGCGATACTTGAGGCGGGGGAGGAGCACATCTTCTCACTCAAAACGGGCTTTCGCGCAAGGTACATAATGGACGCCGCAAGATGCTGGTGCGACGGCACGCTTGAGCCGTCACGCATTTCGGAAATGGAGAGCCTTGACGATGCGATAGCATATCTTTGCCGTGTAAAGGGCGTCGGGCTGAAGGTCGCATCCTGCGCTCTGCTGTTCGGATTTGAGAGATACGATCCGTTTCCCGTCGATGTCTGGATGAAGCGTGTGCTCGGAAAATATTTTGAGCAAGATTTCGATCCTCGCACGCTCGGACGCTACGCGGGCGTTGCACAGCAGTACCTCTTTGACTATGAGAGGAGCGTCGGAAATAATGGGTAGCGGAGATTTTTATTGGAATCTGTGGCACGGCTGCAGCAAGAAGAGCGAGGGCTGTCAGAACTGCTACGTCTACGCACGTGACGGAAAATACGACCTCGACGCATCGCACGCCTACAAGACCAAGTCGTTTTACGCTCCCGTCGAGAGGGACAGGCGCGGAAATTACAAGATCCCCTACGGCTCGACCGTCTATACCTGCTTTACGAGCGATTTTCTGCTCGATCAGGCGGACGGCTGGCGCGAGGAGGCGTGGGATATGATAAGGGAGAGGAGCGACCTCCACTTCTTTATGATAACCAAAAGGATAGAGAGACTTACGGAGCATCTCCCGAGCGATTGGGGAGATGGCTGGGATAATGTGACCATCTGCTGTACCTGCGAAAATCAAAAAAGAGCCGACGAGCGGCTTCCGATATATATGAGTGCTCCGATAAAGCACAAGATCGTCGTCTGTGAGCCTCTGCTTGAGAGGATCGACCTCTCGCCCTATCTCGATAGCAGTATAGAGCAGGTTACCGTCGGCGGCGAGAGCGGAAAATTCGCACGTGAGTGCAGGCTCGATTGGATACTTGATATTCGTGAGCAATGTGTCGGGGCAGGCGTCGCGTTCAGCTTCCACCAGACGGGTGCGAACTTTGTAAAGGACGGCAAACGCTACCGCATCGACAAGAGATTTCAACATTCCCAAGCGCGAGCCGCAAATATAGGCTATAAGCCAAAATAAAGCCACGTCAGCCGTGGCTTTTTTATTTTCAAGAAAAAACAAGATCAGGACGCAATGATAGCGTCCTGACCTTGCACAGCAAGTATGAAAATCCCGAAAAATTAAATTACTTAATTTCAACGGTTGCGCCTGCAGCCGTAAGGGACTCCTTGATTTTCTCAGCTTCGTCCTTGGAAACGCCTTCCTTAAGCGTCTTGGGAGCAGCCTCAACAAGGTCCTTAGCGTCCTTAAGACCAAGACCTGTGAGCTCACGAACGACCTTGATAACGTCGAGCTTCTTAGCACCGAAGGATGCAAGAACAACGTCAAACTCAGTCTTCTCATCAACTGCAGCAGCAGGAGCAGCAACACCAACAGCAGCAACGGGAGCAGCGGATACGCCGAACTCCTCCTCAACTGCCTTTACGAGCTCGTTGAGCTCAAGAATAGTAAGACCCTTGATAGTTTCAACAATAGATGTAATCTTTTCGTTAGCCATTTTAATTTCCTCCAAAATAATAAGTTTTGTTTTTTGTTATGCGATCAAATCACGCAATAAGATTTTTTTGCAGATCACTCTGCGACGGGAGCTTCCTCTGCGGGAGCAGCCTCTCCGTCCTTGTCGATAATTGCCTGGATAGCATACGCAAATCCGTAGAGAGGGGACTGGATGCTTCCGAGGAACTTCGCGATAAGTGTTTCTCTCGAGGGAATGTCAGCGAGAGCGTTTACAGTAGCCTCATCGACCACCGCGCCGTCAACATATCCTGCGAGGATCTGGAATGACTTTACCTTGTCCGCATACTTCTTAAGGATCTTAGCGGGAGCGACCGCGTCGTCCTTGGAAATAGCGATAGCCGTCATACCAGAAAGATACTGCTTCATATCGCCGAATCCTGCATCCTCGCAAGCTCTGCCTGTAAGGGAGTTCTTAACTACCTTATAGTCAACGCCTGCCTCACGGAGCTCTTTACGCATAGCGGTATCGGCGTCAACCGTGATACCCTGATAGTTTACAAGAACACCTGAAACGGATTCCTTGATCTGAGCAGAAAGCTCAGCAACGACCTGTTGCTTTTTTTCAAGTACTACTTTACTTGGCATTTTTCTTTCCTCCTGTTTTAGTAACGAATATAATAAAAAATCTTTCCGAAGGGCACAGCACCCCGAGGAAAGACACACAATAATACATAAAATATCAAGTATATAGTCTTCCTCGGCAGGAGAGCTTATGCCTTTACTGGAACCTGCTGTCTTTGGATAACACAAGTATTATACCACAAAAATCCGTTTTGTCAATACCTTTTTTTGAAATTTTCAAAAAAGTTTTTATCCTTTTTCTCCCCTCCGCATTTTGTATGGGGAGGGGAGAAATCCGTAAAAATTATCCGACGAATTTTGAGTATATTGCACGTATCGTGCGCTCGTGATCGCTCTCACGTACTGCGACCACGATATTCAGCTCACTCGAGCCTTGGTCTATCATTCTGACGTTGACGCCCGCCTCGGCGATAGCACCGAAAACACGTGCCGCCGTGCCCTTGGATTCCTTCATTCCGCGTCCGACGACGGCGATCAGTGCAAGTCCCGAATCGAGCGAGATATTATCTGCGTCGGTGATCCTGTGAAGCTCGGGAATGAACTCATCGAGCTTTGACGTCAGCTCATCCGTGCTTACGAGCATACTCATCGAGTCGACGCCCGATGCGAGGTGCTCACAATGTATCCCGTAGCGGTCGAGGCATTGGAATACACGTGTTGCGAAGCCGAACTCACTGCCCATCTGGTTCTTTTCAATATTTATAGCCGAAAAGCCCTTCTTGCCCGCAACGCCCGTTATCGTTCCCATGATACCGTCGGAGCTTGTGAAGGGAAGGATCATCGTGCCCCTGTGGTCAGGCGCGTTCGTGTTGCGTATGTTGATCGGTATCCCCTCCTTTTGAACGGGGAAGATCGAATCCTCATGAAGCACCGTAGCACCCATATACGACAGCTCTCGAAGCTCCCTGTACGTAAGGGAAGCGATGCCCATCGGGGACTCGACTATACGTGGATCAGCCATAAATAGCCCCGAGACGTCCGTCCAGTTCTCGTAGAGATCCGCCTTTGCCGCACGCGCAACTATTGATCCCGTAATATCCGAGCCGCCGCGAGTAAAGGTCTTTACCGTGCCGTTGGGCATCGAGCCGTAGAAGCCGGGGATGACCGCCCTCTCGTGCCTTGAAAGCTCCTCGCGCATGGCGATATTTGTCCTCTCCTCGTCGAAGCTGCCGTCCTCCTTGAAGAATATCACGCTCTCCGCGTCAATAAAATCGAAGCCGAGATACTTTGCGAGTATCAGACTGTTCAGGTATTCACCGCGGCTCGCCGCAAAATCCCTGCCCGAGCTGAGCATCATAGCGTTCTTTATATAATCAAGCTCACCCGTGATATCAAAGGATATTCCAAGCTCGCCTATGATCCCGATATACCTGTCGGTGATGTGGGCATATAGCTCCGTGATGTCCTCCCTGCGTCTTATCATATTATAACATTCGTAGAGCATATCCGTGATCTTGACGTCGCTCGAATCACGCTTGCCGGGCGCGCTTGCTATAACGTATCTGCGTGCAGGATCGGCTGATACTATTGCCTTGACCTGCCTGAAGTGCTCCGCATCCGCAAGGGATGTGCCTCCGAATTTTACGACCTTTAATTGCATATTGCTTATTCCTTTCGGTGATGTTCCGAGCTATGAATTACTAATATGATATGCATAGGACGTAATTCTGACACACGGTAATGTCATTGTATCACAAAATTTCGGATATGTAAATAAGAATTTTGAAATTCGTGCACGCTTTGACAATATTTGCTCTGCGCGCGCGGTATAATCTTAGCAAGGGAGTGAATCTGATGATAGTTTATGGCGATCTGCTCTTTCTGATAAATTTCAGTATGGACTTTCTGTGCTTTTATTTTACCTGCCTTCTGCTACATAAAAAATTGCCCACTCTGCGTGCGTGCATATCCTCCGCAGTGGGCGGTGTGTATTCCGTCGCGGCACTGTTCCTTGTGCTCGACCGACCGCTCGCTCTTGCCTTGGATGTGCTCGTTATGGTGCTTATGTGCCTTGCTGTGTTATCCGAGAGAGGGCTTACACCTGCACGCTTTTTCCTTGCCTGCGTGCTGTATTTTATCGTGTCTGCGACGCTCGGCGGAGTGATGACCGCGCTGTTTTCGTTCTTCAACGGCGCAGGGCTATCCGATATAGGGAACGCCTCGGGCAGTGTAGCTAACGGTGGCGGAGAAGGAATAGATGCGTGGATATTTGCCCTGCTCGCCGTGTGTGCCTCGGTGCTCACGCTCTGTGGCGGCAGAATATTCAGATCCGCCTCCCATGAGCGTACCGTTACACTCGAGATAGGGGGTAATGGAAGGGCGGCGACGCTCCGAGCGCTCGTTGACAGCGGCAACCTTGCCTGCGAGCCGATAAGCGGTAAGAGCATCATCTTCGCTAATATTGGCTCGTGCCGTGAGCTTGTGCCGACGGAGCTTTTCGATGCAATATCGGGAGGAGAGACACCCGAGAGCCTGCTTGCAGTCCTCGGAGTGCGCCTTGTGCCGAGCTCGGGGATCGGGGGCAGAGTGCTCCTGCCTGCTCTCCGCTTTCCCGAGCTTTACGTGCGCACGGGTAGGAGGAAAAAGCACCTCGACGCTTACGTCGCACTCGTTCCCGACGGCACATTTTGCGACTGCGACGCAATAATATCGGACGGCTTGCTCGTCTGAAAACCGAAAAATAAGATAGGATGGCAACGGATATGATGATAGATAAGGCGGCTGCACGCCGCTCGTGCAGAAAAAGATATATAAGACTTCAGCTTCAGGGACTGCTGTTCAGAATAAGAGTGTGGATCGCCACATTGCTTGCAAAAAATGCGCAGAACGCCGCGTTCTACGTCAACGGTCCCGACGTTCTGCCACCGCCACTCGAGAAGGAGGAGGAAATGAGGTGCATCGAGAGCCTTGCCTACGATCCGACCTCGCGCGACAGGCTCATTGAGCATAATCTGCGCCTTGTGGTCTACATAGCAAAGAAATTTGAGAGCACGGGAATCGGTATCGAGGATCTCGTCTCCATCGGCACGCTCGGTCTGATAAAGGCGATAAACACCTTCCGCTCGGATAAGAATATAAAGCTTGCGACCTATGCCTCACGCTGTATCGAAAACGAGATACTTATGTATATAAGGAAAAATTCCCAGCTCCGTGGAGAGGTATCCATTGATGAGCCGCTGAACGTCGATTGGGACGGCAACGAGCTTTTGCTCTCGGACGTTCTCGGTAGTGACGAGGACAGCATCTCGGCGGAGCTGGAGCAGGCGGAGGAGAGAAGGATCATACGCGAGGCGGTGGCGTCTCTCGGGGAGAGGGAGAGGCAGATAATCGAGATGCGCTACGGGCTATTCGGCAGAAAGGAAATGACGCAAAAGGACGTCGCGGATAGGCTCGGTATCTCCCAATCCTATATTTCAAGGCTCGAAAAGAAGATAATTTCCGAGCTTCGAGCGTCGATTGAAAATAAAATTTGAAAAAAATTCAAAAAAACTATTGCAAAATGCGTCAAGTTGTGGTATAATCGTAAGCAATGTGAAGAATTTTGCTAAAAAGTGAGGTGTAACATAAAATGAAGACAGGTATCCATCCTAAGTATGAGGAAGTAACTATCAAGTGTGCTTGTGGCGAAACAGTTACGACTAAGTCCACAAAGGGCGGAGAGATGAGAGTTGAAATTTGCTCTAAGTGCCATCCCTTCTTTACCGGTAAGCAGAAATTCGTTGATGCAGGCGGTAGAGTTGATAAGTTCAAGAAGAGATTGCAGGCTAGCGCAAAATAATTCTGATTCTGAAAAGGTACATTCGCAATTTGGGGCAAGCTGTGTGCATTTGCACATACTTGCCCTATTTGTGCGTAATAGGCTTTTATATCGCAAGGTAATTGCTTGATTTGTTGAGGTTTTCATAATGGCGGATAGGAATAGTGCCATCGCGGTCTTTGATTCGGGACTCGGTGGAATAAGCGTTCTGAGGGAGTTAGTAAGAGTCCTTCCGAGCGAGAATTATATATATTACGGCGATACTGCAAACGCCCCCTACGGCACAAGATCCGTGTCCGAGGTGCGCTCACTCACGCTCTCGGCGTATAGCAGGCTGCGAGAGATGGACATAAAGGCGTTCGTCCTTGCCTGCAATACCGCAACGAGTGCGGCGGTCTCCCATCTTCGTGAGAGCTACCCTGACGATATAATAATAGGCATAGAGCCTGCAATAAAGCCTGCTGTTGCGATCTGCGACCGACCGACCGTGGCAGTCCTCGGCACGCCCCTGACGCTCTCGGAGAAAAAGCTTGGAGAGCTTATGGAGAGGTACGCGGACAGGGCGAGCATCATACCCGTTCCGTGCCCCGGGATAGTCGAATTTGTGGAGAGGGGAGAGCTTTGCGGTGAGCGGCTCGAAACACTCCTTCGCAGTTTGCTCTCGCCCCTTGAGGGAAAGAGACTTGACGCGGTCGTGCTCGGATGTACGCATTATCCCTTCATACGGAGCGAGATAGCAAAAATTCTCGGTGATGACGTACCGATCCTTGACGGCAGTCTTGGAGTGGCGCGTCAGACCTACCGACGTCTTGATGAGGCCGGACTGCTCCGCGACGGCGGCGAGGGAAGCGTGATATATATTGATTCATCCTATCCCGATGTGATAGATCCCGACGGATCGACGCTGATCAAATTGGGAGGTGAATATTTATGCAATTAAACACTAACATTAATGAAAATAAGGACGGGCTCACACGCGCGGTGCTCGTTGGAATAATAACGCGCGACGATAGTGCCGATGAGGTGGAGAGGGAGCTTGACGAGCTTGCAAGGCTCCTTGACACCGCAGGCGGCGCCGAGCTTGCAAGGGTAGTTCAGAATAAGGAAACGCCCGATCCACGAACGGTAATAGGAAGCGGAAAGATAGCGGAGCTCTCGGAGCTTTGCAGGACGCAGGAGGCGGAGCTTGTTGTTTTCGACACCGAGCTCTCCCCGTCCCAGATAAAGAATATCGAGGACGACCTCGGCTCGGACGTGCGAGTGATCGACCGCTCGATGCTCATTCTCGATATTTTCGCCCTCCACGCGACGAGCGGAGAGGGAAAGCTTCAGGTCGAGCTCGCACAGCTGAAATATACCGCACCGAGGCTTATAGGTAAGGGCAAGGAGCTCTCCCGTCTTGGAGGCGGAATCGGAACGAGGGGCCCCGGTGAATCCAAGCTCGAGAGCGACCGCCGCCATATCAAGCGCAGGATAGTCGCACTTGAGGAGGAGATAGATGAGCTTGAGCGCACACGTATGACCATGCGCGCAGGGAGGGACAGAAGCCGCCTGCCGCAGATCGCGATAGTGGGATATACGAACGCAGGCAAGTCCACTCTGCTCAATACCCTCACCGATGCAGGCATACTTGCGGAGGATAAGCTTTTTGCAACGCTCGATCCCACGACGAGAAAGATGAAGCTCCCCTGCGGCGAGACTGTTTTGCTGACGGATACCGTAGGATTTATAAGAAAGCTCCCACACCACCTTGTAAAGGCGTTCAGATCGACGCTCGATGAGGCGGTGTATGCGGATATCCTTATGATAGTTATTGATGCGCACGACGATGAGGCGGCGGCACAGCTCGAGGTTACGGAGAGCCTGCTTGCGTCACTCGGTGCGGCAGGTAAGCCGACGGTCTACGTTTACAATAAGTGCGACCTCGGCGTCAGCACGGCTCTGCCATCATATCTTGCAGAGAATAAGGATCCCGACCGCGTCGTCTGTGCCGTGAGTGCCAAGACGGGAGAGGGACTTGACGCCCTGCTGTCAAGCGTTGAGAGCATTATACACGCAGGAAAGAGAAGGGTGACGTTCGTGATCCCAAATACCGAGCAGTCGGCGCTCAGCACGCTGTACAAGACCTCCACGGTCGAAAGCGTGGACTATGGTGCGGAGGCTGTTACCGTTGTGGCGACGGTCGATGCGCGTGTCCGCGGAATGCTCAGAAAATACGATACCTCTGCCGAGGATACGGTTGAGGAATATTAAAAATAAAACGAAAAGGAGATCGCCATGCCCCCCGAGAATAAAAATGAATATATTACCGTGAGGGGCAGGGGCGAGGCTCGCTTCGAGGAAAAGCGTTCGGTCTTTATAGGCTACTGCAACCACACCGAAAACGAGGAGGAGGCTCTTGCCTTCATCCGTGAGATAAAGGAGAAGCATAAGGACGCCACGCATAACGTTTTCGGCTATATTATGCGCGGTGGGATACTCTGCAGGTATTCCGACGACGGCGAGCCGCAGGGAACTGCAGGTAAGCCCGTCCTCGACGTTCTGCAGAGATCGGGTGTCGATGACGTCTGCGTGGTCGTTACGCGATATTTCGGCGGTACGCTCCTTGGAACGGGCGGACTTGTCCACGCCTACGGACTTGCCGCACGCCTCGCACTCGATGCGGCAGGAGTGGCACGCTTTGAAAGCTACCGTGAGCTTGAGGTCGACTGCTCCTACTCGGATTATCAGAGGATATCCTTTGAGCTTGAAAGACTCGGTGCAATCGTCGACGGCGTGGAGTACGCAGACCGCGTTACCGTCCGATTTGCCGTCAGAGAACCGCTCGCGGACGAAATATCAAGGACCGTCTCCGAGATCACCGCAGGGAAGTCCCAAATATCGGAGCGTGGCACAAGATACGACGCAAAATGACCGTCAATGCCGTCCCCACGCAAAATAATCAATAAAATATCAAAAAAATTCAAAAATAAAAAAGTATTTTTGAATTTTTTTTCGTATATTAATAGATGTGATAAAAAATGATAAAAAAGGAGATGTCCGCGTCGACACCATGCGGCACGGGGATCTCGGGTGGTAATATGCTGATATCAAGAGAAATAATTGAAGAAATAATCAGCCGCACCGATATAGCCGACCTCATCGGCTCTTACGTCAATCTCAAGAGAGCAGGCTCAAATATGAACGGGCTGTGTCCGTTCCATAGTGAGCGCACCCCCTCCTTCACCGTCTTTACTAAGACAAATAGCTTCTATTGCTTCGGATGCGGAGCAGGCGGTGACGCAATAACCTTCGTAATGAAGGCGGAAAATCTGGATTACCCCTCCGCAGTCGAGCTTCTCGCGTCGAGAGCGGGGATAAGTATTCCGCAGGATCCGAGGGATATGCAGAATATGGGAATGAGCCGTAAGAGAGTCTATGAGATGAACCTCGCCGCGGCGAAGTTCTTTCGAGAGCAGCTTTTTGACAAAAATACGGGCGCGCAGGCGCTGTCGTATTTTGTGAACGACAGAAGGCTCAGTCTTGCGACGGTCAAGCATTTCGGACTCGGCTATGCGCCAAACGTTCCGTGGGCATTGACCGATCACATGAGGTCGCTCGGCTTTACGGAGCAGGAGCTTGTGGACGGTTTTTTGTGCGGCAGAAGTCAAAAGACGGGGAAGCTCTATGACTACTTCAGAAACAGAGTCATATTCCCGATAATCGACGTTGCAGGTAATATCGTGGGCTTCGGCGGCAGAGTTATGGACGACTCTAAGCCAAAATACCTCAATACCTCGGACACACCCGGCTTTAAGAAGAGCAAGAACCTCTTTGCTCTCAATTTTGCCAAGAACCATTGTGCCGAACAGCTGATACTCTGCGAGGGATATATGGACGTCATCGCACTCCACGCCGCAGGCTTTGAAAATGCCGTCGCCACGCTCGGAACGGCTCTGACGCAGGAGCAGGCGAGAATGATGACGAAGTATACGAAGAAGGTCATACTGCTTTACGACTCCGACGACGCAGGTCAGCGTGCCACGGACAGAGCGATAATGATGCTCTCCGAGGTCGGACTTGAGACGCGTATACTCAAGGTCAACGATGCGAAGGATCCCGATGAATACATAAGGAAATTCGGTGCAGATAGATTCAGAGCGCTCCTCGGTGAGAGCAGAACGGGCTTTGACTTCAAGGTCTCCCGTGCGCTCACGGGGCTTGATCTGCAGATCCCCGACGATAAGATCAGAGCCTCGCGTGCCGTGTGCGATATCATCGCGGAGAGCTATTCGGGCGTCGAGCGTGAGGTCTATATCACACGCGCGAGCGATATACTCGGACTGCCCGTTGATGTCCTTCGGAATAATGTCGATCAGCTCGTGAAGCGTAAGCTCCGCGACCGCAAAAAGGAGGAGAGCAGACAGGCTCAGCTCTCAATAAAGAATATAGGGGATAGAGTCAACCCCGACGCGGTCAAATTCGTGCAGTCAAATGCCCTCGAGGAGACAGTTATAGGGCTTCTGCTCATATACGATGAGTATCGCGCGGCGGTGCTCTCGGGTAAGGTGGAGCTTTCCGAGGACGATTTCAGCACCGCGCTCGGTAAGAGAGCTTTTTCGGGCATTATGGAGCTGCAGGCTGACTCGGGCGAGTTCCTACCTGCCATGCTCGGACAGTATTTCAACGCCGACGAGATGGGCAGACTCGAAAAAATGCGTCAGAGCCGTATGGCATTGACCGATAATGGCTGGGGCGTGTTCAATGCCTCCGCCGAGTCGTTAAAGCAGGAGAGAGCAAGGAGATCCTCCGAGGAGAGCGGCGATAAATTCGCTACCCTGCGCGCAAAGCAGGAGCAGCTGAGAAAAAGAAAGCAATAGTTAAAAATAAAGGAATTTCAAGAAAATCGAAAGGCAAATTATGAAGAAGAACGAAAAGAACAATAAGAAGCTCGACATCGACGAGCTTGTCGAAAAGAGCAAGAAGGACGGCATCTCCCCCGAGGACCTTGATGAGGCACTTGAGGAGATGGACTATGACATTGATAGTATGGATAAGCTCTATGAAACTCTCGGAGATAACGGCATAGCCCTCCCCGACGATATGACGAACGAGGAGATCTTGGAGATTGAGAGCGAGGTCGAGAAGCTCTCCACGAGCGATAGCATGGAAAAGCTCCTTGAGCAGGGCGGCGTACAGATAGACGATCCTGTACGTATGTACTTGAAGGAGATAGGCAGAGTTCCGCTTCTTTCCCCCGAGGAGGAGAAGGAGCTTGCCGAGAGAATGGCACAGGGCGACGAGGAGGCAAAGAATAAGCTCGTTGAGGCGAACCTCCGACTTGTCGTAAGCATCGCAAAGAGGTATGTTGGTAAGGGAATGTTCTTCCTCGACCTCATTCAGGAGGGAAATATCGGACTTATGAAGGCGGTCGAAAAATTCGACTATGAGAAGGGCTTTAAGTTCTCGACCTACGCTACGTGGTGGATCAGGCAGGCAATAACCCGTGCCATCGCCGATCAGGCAAGAACGATCAGAATTCCCGTTCACATGGTCGAGACCATACATAAGGTCTCGCGTTACAGCAGACAGATGCTCCAGGAGCTCGGACGTGAGGCGACTGCCGAGGAGATAGGCGCGAAGATGAATATGCCTGCGGATAAGGTCAGAGAGATAATGAAGATAGCGCAGGATCCCGTATCCCTCGAGACACCCATCGGTGAGGAGGAGGACAGCCACCTTGGCGACTTCATTCCCGATGAGGAAGCACCCCAGCCCGCAGAGATCGCATCCGCCACTATACTTCGTGAGGTCATAGAGCGTGAGCTCCATACCCTCACACCCCGTGAGGAGCTCGTTATAAAGCTTCGCTTCGGACTGCTTGACGGCCGCTCGCGCACGCTCGAGGAGGTCGGCACGCAGTTCAACATCACAAGGGAGAGAATACGTCAGATCGAGGCAAAGGCCCTGCGTAAGCTCCGCCACCCCAGCCGTGCAAGACATCTCAAGGGATTTCTTGATTGATATTTAATATAAAAAAGAGACCGTTGTTATTATGAAAGACCTCAATAATGAAGCCTACACCCCCACGCCCGATACCGATAAGGTAAAGGAAAATGTCGCAGCAGGCATCGCAGGAGCATTCCTTTTCTCTCTCGCAGGCGGAATAGTTTACTTCGTCCTCTATCTCATAGGCATCACCGCAAGCATCAGCGGATTTGTCGGCGTAATATGCGCGATCAAGGGATATAGCATCTTCGCAAAGCGTGAGAGCAAGCGCGGAGTGCTGATCGCCGTCGTCGCATCCCTTCTCGTAATAGTGCTCGCTTGGTATTTCTGCCTCTCCTTCGACGTTTATACGGCATATCAGGAGTGGTATGCTGCAGGCGAGGTCGAATACACCCTCACCTTCAGCGAATCCATCGCGTGTGCACATCTGTTCCTTGAGGAGCCGGAGATCGCTACATCGTATTTCGGCAACCTTGCACTCGGACTTATCTTCTGCGCACTCGGTGGCGGCGGATACGTCTATACTAAGCTTAAGGAAATGAAAAGCACCCCCGAAGCTCAGGATAACGGAGAAAATGAGTAACATAAAATAAGATTCGGAGAGTCAAACAGGCTCTCCGATCTTTTTATTTACGGAAAATCTCGCCTCACCGCCCGACGCATCAACGTATATCTCCGCTCCACAGCTGAGATCCTCGGAGAGGAGAAGGGAGGATAGGGGATTTTCAATGATGTGCCGTATCGACTGACGCAGAGCGCGTGCGCCAAGCTCGGTAGCGTCGGAGACGGTCAAAAGCTCGCAGATCTCGGGCGCAAAGGTCAGATCTATTCCGCGCTCCTTGAGCCTGCACGAGAGCGAGCGGAGCATTAGAGTGCAGATGCGAGTGAGGTCATCGTGCGTCAGGGACTTGAAGATCACGATCTCGTCGATCCGCGACAGAAGCTCCGGACGGAAGGCGTCGCGTATCGCACCTCTCACCCTCCGCTCACGCTCCCCCGTGTCGCTTCTCGGGCAAAATCCCGATAGCTCCGATCTGCCGCACGCCGTACCGAGATTGGAGGTCATTATCACGATCGTGTCGGCAAAGCTGACCTTACGCCCCTGCGAATCGGTGAGCATACCGTCCTCAAGTATCTGAAGGAGAAGGTCAAATACCTCGGGATGCGCCTTTTCGATCTCGTCAAAAAGCACGATACAGTAAGGATTTCGGTGTACACCCTCCGTGAGCGCGCCACCCTCGCCGTAGCCGACGTAACCCGGGGGTGAGCCGATGAGACGGGAGATACTGTGCTTTTCCATGTATTCCGACATATCAAAGCGGAGCAGGGACTCGCGCGAGCCGAGCAAAAACTCCGAGAGCACCGCACATAGCTCGGTCTTTCCGACTCCGCTTGGACCTGCAAAGAGGAATGAGCCAACGGGGCGGTTTGGCAGTCCAAGCCCCATTCGCCCACGGCGTATCGCCTCGGCAACAGCCCGTATCGCACCGTCCTGCCCGATTATCCTCTCCCCAAGTGCCACCTCAAGCCCGAGCAGACGCTCATTCTCGCTTTTCATCAGCGTGCTTACGGGAATTCCCGTCCAGTCCGTTACCACCGCCGCAACGTCCTCTCCGCCGACCACGGGTGGGAGCGGAGCTTCAAATATCTTCTCTGCCATGCCAAGACGCACCCTTGCCGCCGCTTCGTCGATAAGGTCTATCGCCTTGTCGGGCAGGTATCTATCGTGGATGTACCGCACGGAGAGCGAGAGGGACGCGTCGATCGCACCGTCGCTTATCCGCAGGCGGTGATGCTCCTCGTATCTCTCACGAAGCCCGAGAAGAATACGCCTTGCGTCCTCAATGCTCGGCTCTCTGACGCTCACGGGCTGAAATCTTCTCTCAAGCGCAGGATCCTTTTCGATGTATCGGCGGTACTCCACGTCCGTCGTCGCACCTATCACCCGTATCTCGCCTCGCGCGAGTGCGGGCTTCAGAATATTCGCCGCATCTATCGCTCCCTCAGCACCACCTGCGCCGATTATCGTGTGTAGCTCGTCGATAAAGAGGATCACCCTCGGATCTGCCGCACATTCCGAGATCAGCTCGCGCATCCTCTCCTCAAATTCGCCCCGATACTTCGCCCCCGCAATAAGGGACGGAAGATCGAGCGCATATATCACCTTGTCGGCAAGAGATGAGGGCACTCGCCCCTCCGCAATGCTCAACGCAAGCCCCTCTGCAATAGCGGTCTTGCCCACTCCTGGCTCTCCGATAAGGCAGGGATTGTTCTTCTTCCGCCTGCAAAGTATGCGTATGACTCGCTCTGTCTCCACCTCCCGACACAGTGTCGGATCTATGCCACCATCGCGTGCAAGAGCGGTAAGATCCCTCGCAAATTCCAAAGCCCCACGCACCCGAGCAGAGCCATCCGTGCGTTTTCTGCTCCCCTCTGCAAAGCGGCGGATAAGGCTTAATGCCTCGATCTGAAGCTCGTGAAGAGGGATGCCGATCTGCTCGATAAGACGCACCGCAAGGCAGTCATCCTCACATAGCAGGGAATAGAGCAGATGCTCCGTGCCGACAAGCGCCTGACCGCTCCGCTCACTAAGACGGGATGATGCCTCTATTATCCTCCTCGCCCTCGGCGTAAGATCCGCAGAGGTCAGAGCCGTCCTGTCGCCGTTTGCAGATCCCGCCCCGAGCCTTTCCGATATACCTGCGTGCGTGATCCCGTGCCTTGTGAGCAGACGTGCCGCCGCACACTCCCTCTCTGCGAGCATTCCAAGGAGCAGATGCTCGCTTCCTATATGGGTATGACCGAGCTCCTGCGCCTGCTCCATGGCAAGAGTCAGCACGCGTCTTGCCCTTTGAGTGAACTTGTTCTCCATTATAACTGAAATACCTCCCGAGAATACAGTCTACCCTTATCCTTGACCGCTTTTTGGGGATTTATTTACCTTTGGTCTATATAATGCACCGAGAGATTGAATATCCGCGAGAGCGCGCTCCACGTCGCACGGTCGACCTCTCCGCTCACATCAAGACCGCTCATTCTTTGAAATTCCCTCACAAATTCCGCAGTCTCCTCACCGTAATCCCCGTCCGTCGCAGGAGCGTCGGAAAAGCCGTATACCGCGCCTATCTCCCCGAGCATATATTGCACCACGGCAACGAGAAAGCTCCGCTCCCCGAGTCTTATCACGTAGTCGGAGGGGCTTGACGGGAAGGGGATGATTGGCGAGGGTGGCTCATTCTCCGAGGTGATCTCCAGATACTGCGTGTACAGCATATCCCATGTTGCGCGGTCGGCAACGCCCGTCGGAGGTAGACCGTTTCGCCTCTGAAATTCCGTCAGTGCGTATTTTGTCTGCGAGTCGAAGATCCCGTCAACGGGCACGCTCGGAGACGTCGGATCGGCAAGACGCTGTGCACGCAGATAGGTCTGCAGATATCTTATAGCGTCCGCTTCCGTGTATGCTCTTGACATTAAGCATCACCCCCTATCTCAAACCCGGGATACTGACCGTCGGAGAGACGTGAGCCGTTCACAATATCGTTGTATAGCGATGTTATCGCTCCCCAAGTAAGAGCACCTACGATCCCATTCTCCTCAAGACCGTAGAGCGACTGTATCGCCCTCACCGCACGGTCAGTCTGCTCGCCGAAATACCCCGTCAGCCCGACCGAGGGTATCTCCGAGATCGAGCGAGAGATCGCATTGATGTATTGCTGGAGCAGGAGCACAGAATCATTGTCCGAGCCTCGCCGCAGAGGCGTCCCCGGGTAGGGGAGCACATTCCCCTCAATATATCGCAGAGGTATCTCACCGACGATTCCGCGGTACGCATCGTATATCGCGTTCCATGTTCGCTCTCCGACCGTTCCGTCCTCCGAAAGCCCGAATGTGCGCTGAGCGGCGACGACGGAATTCCGTGTGTTCACCCCGAATATGCCGTCCACCGCAAGCGGAGGTATCGTTGAATAGAAGTCCGAGAGATAGGAGAGAAAATATTGAAGATTGCTCACTCCCGCACCGCGCGAGCCGAGGGAGAGAACGCCGGGGTATTGCTTCGTTACCTCCTCAAGCCGTATCCCCTCGCTGTCAAGCTCGTTGAGCCGCTTTACCGCCGCATATATCCTCTGCAGGGCGTACCACGTCGCATTTCCCACGATACCGTCCGCCGCAAGCCCGAAGATGCTCTGAAATGCGATAAGGGATCGCGCCGTGTCGTCGGTAAATATGCCGTCCACCTCCGCCACCTTCGGTATGGCAGGGTAATTGTCGGATATGCGGTTCAGCCTCAGCTGTACTATCCGCACGGCATCTCCCGCAGAGCCAACGGATAGGGGGACGCTCGGTGCGCTCTCCGCAGTGCCCTCGACGGGAACGTCGGTTATTATGTCTATGTCGTTACCGTAGTAGTATCTCAATATCTCTATCGGCGTCATACCGCGCTCCGCAAGCTCCACCGAGCCCCATTGAGAGAGTCCGCCGCACACCACCTCTGCACCGTCGCAGTAGGAGGCAAAGAGCGGCTCGATATTCCCCCTGCGGCGAATGTATGAGTTGAATATCTCCGATACCGTCCGCAGAATGTTCTCAAAAATATCCCTCCCACGCACGAAGCTCTGATCGTAGGCGGTCGATGAGGTGATGTCGAAATCATACCCCCTTGAGCGGTAAAATTCCGTGTATACACGATTGAGTGAAAATGATATCTGTGCATAAATATTAGCCCTTATTGCGGACTCGGGCCACGAGGGGTAGATCTCACTCGAGGCAACATTACTGATGTACTCGGTAAAGGGAAGGGTAACATTCTCCGCATTACTCCCGGGTGTGCCGAGATGTACGGTTATGTACTCGGGAATGGTCGGAATACTTGGCATGGCTATCTCACCTCCCGAGTGCCGAATACCTGCTCACCGCGCAGGTAGGGATCGTTCGGCGTCAGATCCGAGATCGGTATTATGCGCGCGTCCTGTATTGCCGTGATGCCGTCGAATATCGGCACGTTCGCGTAATATTGAGGGTAGTACCCCTCGCGGTATACGTCGATGCTGTACGGCGCGTAGGGCGTGCTCGGAGGGTTCGGAGCCTTGCTCAGGGACGACGGCGGAGCAGGGAGGGATATCCTTGCCGTAAGCCCCGAGCGATCCGTCGTGAGGGAGCGGAATATCTCCCCGTCCCCCGTCCCGTATCCGCGGACGATCACCACCGCCCCCTCGATCGGGATCGCACCGCTCGCCGTGGATACCCGTACCGTCAGATATCCTACCCCTCCTGTGCCTGTGTTCATATCTCTATCCATATCCATATTGTATCTCCTTTAAGCGTCTGATGCACCGAAAAGCAGTGCTCATTTTTCAATATATGTAAATATATTTTTTAAGTTAAAAGAAAAATCAAAAAATCCCTTGCAAAACAGAAGAAAATCTGTTATAATATATCAGTAATGTAAAAAGCCGTGAAATAAGGCCATACCAGCCGGGGAATTAGCGGAGCCCTGTACCTGAAATCCGCTACAGCAGGGGTTCATTCCTCTTTTGAGGGTTGAGCTTTTATGGTCTGTGTCGTATTCTGCTGTGATGAGGAGTGGGTCTTGCGCAATCGGAAATCGTGAACCGTGTCAGATGGGGAACCAAGCAGCACTAAGCGGTCGCTCCGATGTGCCGCGAGGGTGCCTGCTCTGAGCAATAGATACGTTCGTCGCATAGGGGCGATGCTCGATCTTGAGGTGTATGGTCTTACTTTGCGGCTTTTGCTTGCCTATATGGCGGAGGGAGGATATTTATGCATCAGGCACTATACCGTAAATGGCGTCCGAGGACCTTTGACGAGGTCTGCGGACAGGAGCATATTACCTCCATACTCAAGCAGGAGGCTATGGAGGGGAGCTTCAACCACGCATATCTGTTCTGCGGCTCACGCGGAACGGGCAAGACCACCTGCGCAAAGATACTCTCCCGTGTCGTGAACTGTGAGAGCCCCATAGGCGGTAATCCGTGCGGTAAATGCCCCTCGTGCCTTGCAATAGAGAGCGGTGCGACCACGGACGTGCTCGAAATGGACGCCGCATCAAACAACGGCGTTGATAATATCCGCGATATCCGCGACGAGGTCGTGTATTCACCGTCCCTCCTCAAATACCGCGTCTACATAGTCGACGAGGTGCATATGCTCTCGAGCAGTGCGTTCAATGCCTTGCTCAAGACACTTGAGGAGCCGCCGCAGCACGCGATATTCATACTCGCCACCACCGAGCTGCATAAGCTTCCTGCAACAATAATCTCAAGGTGCCAGCGCTTCGAGTTCCGCAGGATCTCGACTGATGCCCTCACCGATAGAATAAAATACATCGCCGAGCAGGAGGATATCTCCATCGACGACGGAGCGGCAAGGCTCATCGCAAGATATGCACAGGGCGGTATGCGTGACGCTATCAGCCTCCTTGAGCTCTGCGCCTCCGCAGGTAGGAGCATAGACATTGCCTCCGTGAACGAGACCATAGGCTCTGCAGGCAGGGAGAGAATGATGGACGTCGTTTCCGCGATATTTAATAAGGATCACGACTTTCTTTTCTCCGAGATAGACGCCGTGGTCAGCTCGTCAAAGGACATTACCGTGTTCTGGCAGGATCTCATATCGCTCTACCGCGACCTGCTCGTGGTAAAGACCGTCAAGGAGAGTGCAAGATACCTCGACCTCACCGATTTTGAGGCACAGAGACTCACGGAGCTCGCATCGGGCTTCTCGCGTGAGCTTATAATATACCATTGTAAAATGCTCGAGGACGCACTCGCGTCAATGCAGTCGGGCGGTGCGATAAAGAGGATCATCGCCGAGCTATGCTTTGTAAAAATGTGCGACGATAGGCTCAGCACCTCGAATGAGGCTCTGCTCGCAAGGATCGCAAGACTCGAATCAAGGCTCGCCGCGGGAGTAACGTATACCGAGCCTGCTTCTGATGTCCAAGCGGAAAAAGCACCGCAGCCGACACCCCAGCCAATAAGATCTCCCGAGTCAACCCCCACTCCCATAAAAACAGAGCCGCAGAAAAAGGCAACGGGTACGGCGACGGAAGCAAGAAAGCATCTTAAGGCTTGGAGCGAGGCGGTCAGCACCGTGCGCGGACTTGATATAAGTGCTTATGCATTTTTGAAGAAAACGAGAGCATTCATTGGCGACGACGGCAAGATACACGTTCTCACAGATACCACCTACGCTATCGACAGGAGCGAGATAAAATGCGCCCTTGCCGCCGCTCTGACAGAGCAATTAGGAAGGGCGATAAGTGAGAGCGATATCATATACGAAAAAAACGACGGTACACACCGTACCGACGTCACGTTTATCGACGATTTCGATAGCTTTGAGTAAAATATCAATTTGAAAGGATATATAAAAAATGAAGGCAAGGATTCCTAACGGTATGGGCGGCGGCCCGAGCAACCTGAACGCTATGATCAAGCAGGCTCAGAAGATGCAGGAGGATATGGCGGCAAAGCAGGAGGAGCTCGACGCAAGAGAATACGATATAAGCGCAGGCGGCGGAGTCGTGGGCGTTAAGATCAACGGTAAGAGGGAGATACTCTCGATAGATATCAAGCCCGAGATCGTCGATCCCGATGATATAGAAACCCTCTCCGATATACTCACCGCGGCGATAAATGAGGCAATAAAGACTGTTAATGACACAAACGACCGCGAGATGCAGGCTATCACGGGCAAGATGAATATGCCCGGAATGTTCTGATATGGCAGAGCAGATAGAGGCTCTTGCGAGGCTCGCTGAGCAGTTCAGACGCCTCCCCGGAATCGGCAGAAAAACAGCGGATAGGCTTGCATTTTCCGTGCTCGAGATGAGCGATACGGAGGCGGAAACGTTTGCGTCGACCATACTTGAGGCTAAAGCTAAGGTCCACCTCTGCCCGATCTGTCAGAGCCTTACGGATAAGGAGATCTGCTCGGTCTGCGGCGACCTCTCAAGAGATAGGGGCACGATAATGGTGCTCGAGGATACAAAGGCTGTCGCATCACTTGAAAAGGTGAGGGAATACAGGGGCACGTATCACGTCCTCCACGGCGTCATCTCCCCGATGAACGGCATAACCCCCGATAAGCTCAAGATCAAGGAGCTCCTTTCACGCATAGGCGACGAGGAAAACGAGGTAAAGGAGATAATAATCGCCACCAATCCCACGGTTGAGGGAGAAACGACGGCTATGTACCTCTCACGCCTGATAAAGCCCCTCGGAATAAAGATAACAAGGCTTGCATACGGTATACCCGTCGGAAGCGACCTTGAATATGCCGACGAGGTAACGCTCTACCGCGCGATAGAGGGCAGACGGGATATGTAAAGCAAAAAAACGACCGCAGATACGGTCGTTTTTTTGTATATATCATTGCTTCTTGAGAACTACCTTGAAGGTGCAGCCGACATCATCATTGTTTGAGACGCTGATCTTGCCGCCCTCAAGCTCCACTATCTTTTTTGCGAGTGCAAGTCCAAGCCCGTTGCCCTCTTGCTTGTGGGATGAATCTGCCTGATAGAACTTGTCGAAAATGTGGTGGCTCTCCTCTTCGCTGATACCGGGCCCCATATCAGAAACGGTGAAAACGATATGCTCGCTGAGGTTCGAGAGCCTTATGCGTATCGTCGAGCCGCTCGGTGTGAATTTTATCGCGTTGCTTATCAAATTGTCCCAAATGTGGTACATCAACGTCTCATTTCCGACATAATCCGTCTCGTCAAGGTCGATATCAAAGTCGATATCCTTCTTTTCCCACGCATTTTCGAGCGCCAATATCGCCTTGCGTATCTGCTCGTCAAGGTCGAAAAGGGAACGGTTGGAGATTATCGACTGATTGTCAAGACGTGAGAGAAGGAGTATACTGCCCGTCAGCGTAGAAAGGCGCTTTGTATTAAAGATTATTTTGTCAATGTATTCCTTCTGCTCGTCCGTCAGATTGTCATCACCCTGAAGGAGCATTGAATAGCCCTCTATCGCACTTATCGGGGTTTTGATTTCGTGGGAGACGTTCGTAACAAAATCGCTCTGGATTATCTCCGTCGACTGAAGCTCGTTTGCCATCATATTAAAGCCCGAGTAGATCTCACGGATCTCCTTGGAATTGGATCTTGTCTTGAGCCTGTAAGAGAAATCTCCCCCTGCGATCTTGTCCATCGCCTCACCGACCTTCTTGATGGGATCAATAAACCACCGTGTGAGTATGCTCGTAAGGAATATTCCGACGAGCAGGGCGATGATTATCACCTCGACCAAGATGGGTATGCTCCAATAGTCCTCAAAGAAGCTTACAAAAAGAGCATCTATTCCGTATGCGGCAAGCACGCTGACCACCAGCTCAAAGGTAACGATGATAACGAGCCTTATGCGCAGGGAAAATTTTTGCTTCAAATTGCGTATGCTTAAAAATATTTCCTTCTCGGGCGTCTGAGAATCCTCCACGGTGTTTTTCTGCCCTTGAGGTCTTGCCTGTCTGCTCATTGCTTTACCACCTTGTAGCCGACGCCACGCATCGTTACGATCTTGAAATCGGTCGAGCCCTCGAACCTGTTGCGCAGACGTGCAATATGAACGTCGATCGTGTGCGTGTCGCTCTCGTTCTCGTAGCCCCAGATCTCGTCCATCAGCTGATGGCGAGTGAATATCTTGCCGGGGAAGGACGCCATCTTGTAAAGGAGCATAAATTCCTTCTGCGGAAGCACGTAGCTCTCGCCGTCGGTGTACACCGTGAGGGAATCAAGCTCCATTATCGTTTTTCCGATAATGAGCCTGCGGTCGCTTATCATCTGCGCCCTGCGGAGCAGAGCACCTACTCTGAGCACCATTTCATTTATATTGATGGGCTTTATCATATAGTCGTCCGTGCCCGAATTGAAGCCCTCACGCATATCGTCGAAGGCATCCTTTGCGGTGATCATCATCACGGGCGTGTTGTTGCCCGAGCTGCGGAGCAGACGAACGAGCTCGTAGCCGTCCATCACGGGCATCATTATGTCGGATATGATGAGGTCGTAGTAGTCGCGGTCAAGCTCGTCGAGAGCCTCCTGACCGTTGGATACGCCCCTTGTTATGTATCCGCTCTTTGTGAGTATGTGCGAAAAGAGCTGGCGCAGCTCTCTGTCGTCCTCTGCAATAAGAATCTTAAACATTGTCCTCTCCTATCTACGAAATATCTCGCCGAAAAATATCGGCAGAACGAGGACAAGCGTTATCCTCGTTACCGTCAATATATTTTGTAAGATCTTTCGTTCTTCACCTCATTATAGCATATTTTTCTACAATATACAAGTTATTTTTTAGCCGAAAAGCAGCTCGATAAGCGATTTTTCAAAGCGTATCTCCCAGATGATGAGCGTGTCGTGATTGGATATCATATAGATAAGGCTGTTCACCATATCGAGCGTGAGTACCACCGTAAAGGAAACGGCGATAAATGGCAGTACATTGGGATTTATCCTCGAGAAAAGCTCGCAGAGAGGCTTGAAGAACACCTTCATAAAGAGCGTGATGAGCGCGGCAAAGGCGGCACTCGTCGGCACGGAGGTGTAGCGTGTGAAGTGCAGGGGGATACGTGTGTAGTCCCACCAGATGATATCACAGCCCCATTCTACCGCATATCCGAGGACGATCTCGCCGATGCAGACGCAGAGAAAGGAGATACCGAAGTAGTAGAGAAGTCCGAGCCTCGGCTGAGCTATGGCAAGATCATGAGTGAAAAGCTTTGGCGCGTCGGGCGTTCCGAAAAGCCCGTATATCACAAGTATCGCAAGCCCGTAGCCAAAGAGAAAGGGCAGGATCATATTTCTGTTGTTGATCTTTGCGTCAGTCGCACCGACGAATATATTTTCAATTATAAAGCCGAGGAACGACACCGTCACGGCTACAAGTATCAGGGAATACGGATTTGTTTTCTTCATTCAGTCTCCAAAATGTATAAAAATTTATTTTACACACATATTATACAATGCTATATTCAACTGTTCCTCAATTAAAATTCAACAACAGTTGAAAATAAAAAATGCCCCGAAGGCACGCGGAGCATTTAACATTTTGCATTTTTACTTTATTCCGTATACATCGCGGTAGAGAAGGTCGCGAATGGAGCGGAATTTTTCCTCGTCGACGGATGCACCCGACGTCATTATGCGGAGCGGTATCGGCTCGCGACCGCTTGAGATGGGCGGCTGAATGTAGGGATAGTCGTTAAAATACATTCCGTTCCTCTCGTAAAATCCCACGCGTCTTCGCGTCAGCTCGTCCTCGGGAGGCTCGACCTCAAGGCAGACGGGATTTTCCGCCGCGTCTATGGCAGAGCGTAAAAGCTCCGCTCCGAGTCCGCGATTTCTCGCCTCGGGCAGAGTCGCAAGATGCTCAAAGAACGTAAGCCCGTCCAGCTCCCAAAATGCGATAAATCCGAGCATGCGATCCCCATCAAGGCTCGCAAGAACACGATATTCCGCCCTGTCAAAGAGCGCCGCCTGCTCCTCACGAGTGCGGTATTCCGTCAGAGGAAAGCTTTTTTCCATTATTTCAAAAATTTCGTCCGATCTGTCCGAAAATATACGTTTTATCATAATTCTTACCCTCCTTTTAGGATAGTATACATTGAAATTCCGTTCTTGTCAATAATTGCACCGATAAATCTCCGAAAACGAGCGATAATATTTGTGGAGGTGAGATAAAAAATGAAAAAAAGCATATTTTTTCGACTTCTTACGCTCTCCCTGACGTTGCTTTTGTGCCTTGGTGCGTCGGTGTGCGCGAAGGGAAGCACGGACGAGAGCTATTGGTACTGCAAGCGCAATTCCGAGCATAAGCAGCCCGAGTGCGATCCCGATCTTTCGTATATCGAGGAGCTTGGCGGAGTGTGGATCGACCGCGAGCACGGCGACGGCGCGCAGGATCGCGTGATATATCTGACATTTGACGTCGGCTACGAAAATGGCAACGTCTCCACCGTCCTCGACGTGCTCCGCGATGAGGGAGTCGTGGGCTCGTTCTTCATACTCGGTAATGTTATATCACGTGAGGCGGACCTTGTGAAGCGCATGGCAAACGAGGGGCACGCAGTCTGCAATCACACTACGAGCCACAAAAACCTGACCTCCGCGAGCGAGCAGACGCTGAGGGATGAGATACTCGGACTTGAGCAGGCGTATGAGGGGCTGACGGGAAAGAAAATGAGTAAATTCTTCCGTCCGCCCGAGGGCACGTTCAACAGAAAAATGCTCGAGCGCGTGCAAGCCCTCGGATACAGAACGGTGTTCTGGAGCTTCGCGTATGCGGATTGGGATAATAAGGCGCAGATGAGCGAGGCGGCGGCGCTGAAGAAAATAGAGGACAATATTCATAACGGCGAGATAATGCTTTTGCACCCAACCTCGGCGACAAATGCAAAAATAATGAAAACGCTGATCGCGGATCTCAAGGCGCAGGGCTACCGCTTCGCAACGCTTGAGGAGCTGGCGTGAGAGCATTTGCCGCCATACTTGCTATCACTCTTGCCCTCGCTCCCACCTCGGCTCTTGCCACGATAGCGGTATCTGAGCTGCCATACCGCAGAGTGGAGAACGCAGGAAAAAGGATCGCACTCACCTTTGACGACGGTCCACACCCACGCTATACTAAGGAGATACTCGATATATTAAAGGAGTACGGCGTGCGCGCGACATTCTTTGTGATAGGTGAAAATATAGAATATTATGGTAATGATATTGTCCCTCGTATCCTCTCGGAGGGGCACGAGATAGGGAACCATACCTTCAGCCACGCTCACACAAGGAAAATGGACCGCAAAACGTTACTTGAGGATGTCAATAGGTGTCATAGCATTATGAAGGAGAGGTACGGCTATGAGATGAGGCTTTTCCGCCCACCCGAGGGTTACGTTGATAAAAAAATAACTGAGGCAGCGAGGGCGCACGGATATTCGACAGTGCTATGGTCGATAGATACGAGGGATTGGGAGCATACCGCGGCAACACTTATAGTTAGTAACGTTGAGCATAGCGTCAGCGGCGGAGATATAATATTGATGCACGACTACGTAAGTAAGCCGAGCACTACCGCCGTAGCCCTCCGTGATCTGATCCCACGCCTCCTTGGTGAGGGCTACCAATTCGTAACCGTCTCCGAGCTCATATCTCAAGCCTAAAGCTGGGTGCATTAGAGTTTCTAATGCACCCAAAAAATATATTATTCTTCAGGCAAAAATTTGTCGCATTACTCAAAAATCCAAAAAATACCCCCAAAAGTCGCTTTGCGGCTTTTGGGGGTATTTTGAGATGCCTTTGTGGTGGCATTAGTGAGTGTGTACGTGTCCACCAACGCTTGCAAGAAGCGTGAATATGATCACTGCGGCACTTGCTACCATGAGGAAGGCAAGAATGAGCGCGATCACCTTGATCACCCTTTTTCTGTTGTTCATAGCATTTCTCCTTGAGGTTATTTTAGTTTTGTTTTTGCTTTAATTCTGACCGAAAATGCTTTTAATAGCCTTTTCCGTAATAGCCGTGCCCGTGGCAGGGAGCTTGATCTTCTTATAGCCCGTGCTGTCGAGGTGATCGGCAAATTTATCCGTTGCGAGGACGACGCGCTGTCCCTTCTTGCAGGTAAATACGGTCGTTCCTGCGCTTGAGCGGCTTGACTTCTGAGGAATTAGCGAGGTCTTGACTATGATCGCCTTTCTCTGATCGTTGACGAGCAGGATATCATAGGGCTTTTTCTCGTCCTCATAGAACGCCGCCACTATCGGGCTTGCATCGCTGTACGCTCCGACTAACTTCTTGCGCACCGCCTTGGTCTGGTAAGCGGTGAAGGGAACTCTGACGCCCTTGCCGTTCTCAAAGAGGAATACCATATTGTGGTGCTCGGGATATCCCTTGAATACCATCGTGAATATGGGCTTCTCTCCCTGATCCATACCGAGCTTTGCGGGGACGTACTCTCCCATATCGCTCGCCTTGCAGTTGTCGAACTCGCTGATCTTGACGCGGTAGACCTTGGATTGATTGCTGAATATCATAAGCTCCGCGAGCGTGTCCGTCAGCTCGGAGAATACGATGCAGTCGCCGTCCTTGACCTTCTGCTCGTCGTTGCCCCTCAGCGACTGCGGCGTGATACGCTTCAGGTATCCCTCGCGCGTCATATAAACGTTGATATCGCTCTTTTCAAGGTGTTCCTCGTGAACGTACTCGACGATCTCGGAGTCATCCGCGATCATTGAAACACGGGGCTTGCCGTATTTCTTCTTGACCTCGTTGAGCTGCTTTGCAATATGTGCCTTGAGCTTGATCTCGTCGCCAAGGATCTCCTCGATCTCGGCAATGTCATTCATCAGCCCCTGTATATCCTTGATGAGATTTGAGAAATATTCCTTGTTGAGGTTTCTGAGCTTGATATTTGCAATATATTCCGCCTGTATCTCGTCAAGCTCTGATTCAAAGCCCTTTACGAGATTGGGAACGATGTCCGCATCGTTTTTCGTAGCCCTGATTATCGCTATCGCCTTGTCTATGTCAAGGAGGACTATACTGATTCCCTTTAATAGGTGTAGCCTGTCTATCTTCTTCTGCAGATCGAACGTCAGCTCTCTGCGACAGCATTGCATACGGAACTTGATCCACTCGTTCAGTATCTCGACAACGCCCATCTGACGGGGCGAGCCGTTGATGAGAACGTTGAAATTGCACTTGAAACTGTCCTCAAGGGGCGTCAGCTTGTACAGACGCGCCATCAGCTTGTCGGGATCCGTGCCACGGCGCAGATCGAGCGTGAGCTTGAAGCCCGAGAGGTCGATCTCATCGCGGAAATCAACGATCTCACGAACCTTGCCCTCCTTGATAAGCTCGGTGAGCTTCTTCATTATCAGCTCTATCGAGGTGGAGTAGGGGATCTGTATTATGTCGATGCAGTTCTGCGCCTTGTCGTAAACGTAGCGTGCGCGTATCCTCACCGAGCCGGAGCCTGTTTCGTATACCTGCCGCATCTGCTCGCGGTTGTATATGATCGTTCCGCCACCCGGAAAGTCGGGAGCCTTCATTATGTCGAGGATCTTGTCGACGCTCGTCCGCGGATTTCTGAGTATCGCGATAGTCGCATCGCATACCTCCGCGAGGTTGAAGGAGCATATCTCGCTCGCCATACCGACGGCAATACCCTTGTTCGGAGTAACGAGAACATTGGGGAACGAGGTCGGAAGGAGCACGGGCTCCTGCATCGTTCCGTCGTAGTTGTCAACGAAGTCGACAGCGTTCTTGTCTATTCCCGTAAAGAGCTCCGCACAGAAGGGATCGAGCTTCGCCTCGGTGTAACGGGAGGCGGCGTACTTCATATCGGAGGAATACTGCTTTCCGAAGCTGCCCTTTGAGTCCACGAGTGGGTGGAGCAGAGCCTCGTTTCCACGTGTCAGACGAACCATCGTCTCGTATATTGCCGCATCTCCGTGGGGGTTGAGCTTCATCGTCTGACCGACGATGTTCGCGCTCTTCGTCCTATTTCCCGTCAGCAGTCCCATCTTGTACATGGTGTACAGTAGCTTCCTGTGCGCAGGTTTGAGACCGTCTATCTCGGGTATAGCACGCGATACGATGACGCTCATAACGTAGGGCATATAGTTTTTTTCTATCGTCTCCGTTATGGGCTGCGGTATCGGCGGCTTGTGTATTATTTCCTTTTTTTCAGCCTTTTTTGAATTTCTGCTGCTTGCTTTAGCCATTTTTCAGACATCCTTTTCGTGGTGTATTAAACCTTTTTTGTGTTAGACCTTTTTTACAGTGTGCGCTGCGGCGCGTATCATTCTGTTGTAGAGAGCGAGCCCGAGCCCTTGCTTTGACGGCATGTGTGCGTATATCGCACTTGCGCCGAGCTTGTCCGCATCTCTTAGCGAGGTAAAGAGCCGCTTCGCCTGCATCGCAAGGTCGTCGCGCCTGCCGATCGCTATTGAGCGTGCGGGATCGAGGAATGGAAGCTCCTCGTCGTAGCAAAGTATCACCGCGCCTCCGTCCCTCTGCTCGCGGATAAAGAAGTCGAGCACCGACTCCTCATCCCCCTCGAGCAGGGTAAAGCTTGCATCGGGCGCATAGTGCTTGTATTTCATTCCGGGTGAGAGAGGTCTCTCGTTCTCCGCGAGCGAGTGAAGGACCGCAGGAGCGATACTCACCCTGTCGCAGACACAGCAGAGCGCGTCGTATGTTATTCCCCCCGGACGGAGCAGCGTAAGCTCGCCACTCTCTCCCACGGAGACTATCGTGGATTCAAGACCGATCTCGCTCTCACCGCCGTCGATTATCATATCAACTCTGCCACCCATGTCCTCTATCACGTACCCTGCACTTGTCGGAGAGGGCTTGCCCGAGATGTTTGCGCTCGGTGCGGCGATAGGAACACCGCTTGCCTCTATCAGCGCGTGCGCTACGGGATGTGACGGACAGCGCACCGCGACCGTGTCAAGCCCACCCGTGACGGAGTGGGGAATGCAGTCCCTCTTCGGCATTATGACCGTAAGAGGTCCGGGCATGAACGCCCATGCTAAGCGGCGGTATGTCTCCGAGGTGTAGGCATATTTTTCCGCATCCTCGGGGTGCGCTATGTGTATTATGAGCGGGTTGTCGCTCGGTCTGCCCTTTGCGGCGTAGATCCTTTTTGCCGCATCCTCACGCAGAGCGTTTCCCCCAAGCCCGTATACCGTCTCTGTAGGGAATACCACGAGCCCCCCACGCCGAATGATCTCAGCCGCCTCTGCGACCTGTGGTGCAAGCTCCGCTCCGCTGTCAATAGTAATTATCTTAGTATCCATATTCATCAGCCCTCGCCCTTCAGCCGTTCAGCCGTGTCGGCGGTTATCAGCGCATCGATGAGCGCACCGATGTCGCCGTTCACGAACGCCTCAAGGGAATGTGAGGTGTAGCCTATCCTGTGATCGGTGATGCGGCTCTGCGGATAGTTGTAGGTTCGGATCTTCTCGCTCCGAGAACCTGTTCCGACCTGACTTTTCCTGTCCGTGGAGATCCTGTCCTCCTGCTCGCGCTGCTTCATATCGAGCAGCCTTGCACGGAGCATCTTCATCGCCTTGTCCTTGTTTTTGAGCTGTGAACGCTCCTCCTGACACCATACCACGATGCCCGAGGGCTTGTGGTATATGCGGATCGCGGACTCGGTCTTGTTTATATGCTGACCGCCCGCACCGCTCGATTTGCAGGTCTCTATCACGAGATCCGAGGGATTTATCTCAACGTCGACGTCCTCCGCCTCGGGGAGCACCGCGACCGTAACGGTCGAGGTCTGTATCCTTCCTTGGGATTCGGTCTCGGGCACACGCTGTACCCTGTGAACGCCGCTCTCGAACTTGAAGCGCGAATACGCACCCTCGCCCTCGACCATAAAGCAGATCTCCTTGTAGCCGCCGAGCTCGGTCTCGTTTGCGGATATCACGCTCGTGCGGAAGCCCACTCTGTCGGAGTACATCGTGTACATTCGGTAGAGCACGCCTGCAAAGAGCGCCGCCTCCTCGCCGCCTGCGCCTGCGCGGATCTCGATTATGACGTTTTTCGAGTCATTGGGATCCTTCGGGAGAAGCAATACCTTCAGCTCCTCAAGAAGCCTCTCGCTCCTCTCCTTGCATACGGATATCTCCTCCTGCACCATTTCCTTGATCTCCGCATCCGCCCCGTCGAGCAGGTCAAATGCATCACGGAGCTCACGCTCGTTTTTAGTGTATTCTCTGAACTTCGTGATAACGGGAGTCAGAGAATTGAATTCCTTGATCCTTTTAGTATATTCTGTTGGGCTTGTCGCGATCTCGGGATCGTTCAGCTCACCCTCGAGCTGAATGTACCTCTGCTCGGCAAGCTTCAGCTTATCAAGCATATTATATCAGTCCTCCGTCAAATTTCAGTCGTTGCAATTCCTTTTTGTATGGGGAAGTCGCGGACTAAAATCTGCAGAAGGCGCAGAATGCTCTGTATGCCTCGTAGAGGTCTACCTTGGAGATGACCTCAAAGGGCGAGTGCATAGCTATGACGGGCACACCGAGGTCTACCACGTCGATATTGTGCTTGGAGATGAACTTTGCGACCGTTCCGCCGCCGCCAACGTCAACACGACCGAGCTCGCCTGCCTGCCAGATGACGTTTTCCTTTGCCATAGCACCCCTGAGCCAGCCGATAAATTCAGCGTGAGCATCGTTCGTGCCACCCTTGCCGCGAGAGCCCGTGTACTTCGTGAGTACAACGCCGCAGGAGAGCAGAGCACTGTTTCTCTTCTCAAATACCTCGGCAAAATTGGGATCGTAAGCCGCAGAAACGTCCGCGGAGAGGCACTTCGAATTTGCCCTTACTACTCTCGGGTTTGCACCCATGGAGAGGGAGATCTCGTCGATGAGATCCATCATAAAGTCGGACTGCATGCCCGTATTTCCGTCGCTGCCCGTCTCCTCCTTGTCGGCAAGGATGCACATGAGAGTGTGCTCACTGTCGGCACAGTCGATAATGGACTTGAGTGCAGGGTAAGCGCAAACTCTGTCGTCATGTCCGTAAGCACCGATCATCGAGCGGTCGAGACCGACGTCCTTAGCCCTCTGAGCAGGCACGACGCAGAGCTCAGCCGTGAGGAAATCCTCCTCAACGATGCCGTACTTCTCGTGAAGTATGTTCATCGCATTGAGCTTGATAGCGCCATCGTCCTCTCCGAGAGGTCTGCTGCCGATGAGGATATTGAGCTTCTCACCGTCAATGGCAGAGCCGAGGGGCTTCGTGTCCATTCCGTGCGAGAGGTGGGGAAGAAGATCGTTGATGTAGAGCACGGGATCGCTCTCGTCCTCTCCGATAACGACGTCAACGCACGTACCGTCCTGCTTTACGACCACGCCGTGAATGGCGAGGGGAATAGCGAGCCATTGATACTTGCGAATTCCGCCGTAGTAATGCGTCTTGAAGAAGCACATTCCCTCATCCTCATAGAGGGGAACGGGCTTTAAGTCGATCCTCGGGGAATCAATGTGAGCCGCGGAGATCCTGATGCCATTTTCAATGCTCTCCTTGCCGATGGTAAAGAGAAAGAGGTTCTTGCCGCGGTTGTTGTAATAACGCTTGTCGCCGACTGCGAGCTTGTCGCCGAGGGTGTACTCCGTGAAGCCTGCCGCCTCTGCGATTGCGATCGAGGCAGCTACCGCCTCACGCTCGGTCTTTGCGTCGTCGAGAAATTTCTTGTAGTCCTCCGAGAAGAGATACGCCGCATCTATCGACGCGCTGTCCGCCTTCTCGTATACCGATGCCTTCTTATAAAAAAGCTGTTCCTTAAGTTCCTTTGTTTCCATAATTATAGTTCCTTTCTGTTTATTTTCCTGTGTGTTGTATCTTGACGGCTAATCGTAAAGCTCCGCATATTTCTCGCGGTAGTCGAGAACGCGCCCGACGTAATTTCTCGTCTCCTTGGAGGGCAGATGAGTGTAATCGCCGTCGCTGTAGCCGTTTTCGTCAATATAATTCTTGAGATTGCCCTCTCCCCAGTTGTACGCGACAAGAGCACGCTCCCAGCTGCCGAGCTTGGAGTAGAGGTATTGAAGGTAGTACGTGCCGTATTTGATATTCGTCTCGGGATCGTAGAGAAGGGGAGTAAACGCCCTTTCTCCGAGAAGCTCCGCAACGTATTCATACGTCGTGGGCATGATTTGCATAAGCCCTATCGCACCCTGCGAGCTTTTGGCGTCGGGCGTGAAATCGCTCTCCACCTTTATCACCGCGAATATAAGCTCCGCAGGCACGGAATATTCCTTTGAATATTTCTCAACGAGCTCGCGGTAGTTGTCGGGATAGATAAGCTTGTCGATCCCCGTGAGTATCAGATCACCGAATATCCCAAGCAGTATCGCCGAGATCAGTATTATCAGAACCACCCTCGCATCAAAAATGCTCCTTATGCTGATCCTGCTCATCCGACGGATATCTCCTCCTGCGCGAGCACCGTAAGAAGCTGCTCATGCATACTCTCGGGAGAGCCCGAGTTCGTGATGCAGTAGTCCGAGCTTTCCTCAAAGAAGGTGTCATCGGGCTGGGACGCGATCCTGCGCAGAGCGTCCTCACGTGAAATGCCGTCCCGTCCCGTGATGCGCTCTATGCGCACTTCCGTGTCGGCGAGGACGGAGATCACGAAGTCGCACGCACCGATGAATATTTTTGAGGATAAGAGTGCAGGAGCGTCAATGACCGCCGCCTCCTTGCCCTCGGCTATGTAGGCTGTGAGAAGCTTGTTCGTTTCCTCCCAGACATATTTGTGAGCGATGGAATTGAGCGTCTCAAGATTTGTGCGAGAGACTTCCTCACCGAAAACGAGTGCTGAGAGCGCGCGTCTGTCGAGCGAGCCGTCCGCGGATATCACAGAGCTGCCGAACGCCCCCTCTATCTCCGTAAGACACGGTGTGCGTGTGCTCACGAGCTTATGATAAATATCATCCGTGTTGATGCAGGGAATACCAAGCTCCTCGAAATAGGAGCAGAGAGTAGTCTTGCCCGCACCGCTCGGACCAGTAAGACCTATGATCTTCATATATATTTATATTACCTCCGAAACTGATTTTTTCAACGCATATACATATTCATTGTATATTATAACTCATAATTTTGAAATATGCAAGTTCTTTTGAGCATAAATTCTTAATAAATATACGTCAATTTTTTATTTTCCGTTGAAAAAAGACGTCTTTTGTGTTATCATAGAGTAGTATAGATGAAAAAATGTGCCCGTCGCGGCAGAAAATGATCTTGAATTTTGAATTTTAGGAGCGATAGAGCGACAGATGGAAGAGCTTATAAAATTTTTGGAGCAGAATAATATTCCCCACGAAAGAAATGTCAGCGCAACGAAGCTGACCTCCTTCCGCACGGGCGGAGAGGTGAGCATTGTGGTGAGCCCTGCGTCCTATCTCGAGCTTTTCGAAACGGCTCGGATGCTAAGGGAGCTTAAGACCGAGTGGCGAGTGCTCGGACGTGGGACAAATCTCCTTATCTCCGACGCGGGATATGGAGGCGTTATGCTTTCGCTCTCGGGTATGAAAAATATAACGGTCTGCGATGACCGTATCGTGGTACAGTCGGGTGCTACCTTGCGAGCGGTGGCTGTTGCCGCACAGAGGGCAGGGCTGACGGGGCTTGAATTTGCCCACGGGATCCCCGGGAGCGTCGGCGGCGCGGTCTATATGAACGCAGGCGCATACGGCTCGGAGATGTCGGATGTGCTCGAGCTTTGCGAATGTCTTGATATGCGTAGCGGCAAGATCGTTTCTCTCAATAAGGACGACCTTTGTCTCTCTTATAGACACAGTATACTTAAGGACGCCCCACACCTCGTCGTCATCTCCGCGCATTTTGCCTTGAAGCACGGAGAGGCGGACGCAATAGCACAGGAGATGGAGCGACTGCACAGAGCAAGAGCCGATAAGCAGCCCCTCGAATACCCGAGCGCAGGCAGTACCTTCAAGCGTCCGCAGGGCGACTACGCAGGCAGACTTATCGAGGCGGCAGGTCTGAAGGGCTATACCGTCGGCGGCGCGGCTGTCAGCGAGAAGCACGCAGGCTTTGTCGTAAATCTCGGCGGCGCGACCTCTAGGGATGTGCTGGCTGTCATAGAGCATGTAAAAAATACCGTCCTTGCGGAGTACGGTGTACTCCTCGAGACGGAGATAGAGATAATTTAGGAGGTAGTATGTCCTTTTCGGAATTGGCAGTAAGGGAGATGATCGAGGACGCACCGAGCAAGGCGTGCTGTCGCAGAGCGCTGGCACTTGGAATGATCCTTGACGCTCAGATCGAGACGGACGGGATCAGTATAGATATTCAGTCGCCCGAGCGTGCGGAATATTACACCGCGACCGTCGCCCGTCAGCTTTCGGCGGAGGCTACGACCTCGACCGTGAAAAAGGCGGGAAGGGAGTTTTTCCGTATCTCTACCCCCTCACATAAATATGCGGAAAAGCTGAGAGCACTCGACGGCGAGCAGTCAGAGCTCTCGGAGCTTATAGAATTCAAATGCCCCTCGTGCCGAATGAACCTTTTGCGCGGAATATTCATCGTCCGCGGAAGCTTTACCTTCAGCGCAGGGAATAATCACCTCGAGCTTCGCATCAAGCACCCGAGGCGGGCAGACCTGCTCTCCGACCTGCTTTCGGCTTGCGGTGTCGAGCCAAAGAGAGTCGAGCGCAGAGGTGCTGTCGGGCTCTACTATAAAAAGAGTGATAAGATAGAGGATTTCTTCAATCTTTTGCAGATGAAGAGGACTCTTTTTGAGATAATGAATACCCGAATAGAGAGGGATTTCATAATGGATACGAACCGTGCCGTCAACTGCGAGTCGTCGAATATAATGAAGAGCGTCGACAGCTCACAGCGGCAGATACGGGCGCTCGAGCTTCTGCGAGATACGGGAGTGCTCGATGGACTTCCGCAGGAGCTTGCGCAGACGGCAAGACTGCGTCTTGAAAATCATTCCGCATCCCTTTCCGAACTTGCGGAGCTTCATGATCCGAAAATAAATAAATCCGCTGTCTCAAGGCGGATATCAAGGCTTGTTGAAATGGCGGATAAGCTCGCCGCAGAAAAGAAAAGCACCCCAGATTGATATTGAGTGGGGAGAGAGGAGGAGCACATGCCTGATTTCGTGCATCTGCATCTGCATAGTGAATATAGCCTGCTCGACGGCGCGTGCAGAGTGAGCGATATACCAAGGCGCGCACGCGAATGTGGTCATACTGCCGTCGCACTCACGGATCACGGAGTTATGTACGGCGTGCCCGAATTTCTCCGTGCCTGCGAGAGAGAGGGCGTGCGCGGCATCGTCGGCTGTGAGGTCTACGTCGCACCGCACTCCAGATTTGACAGGGGAGGGGGAGTAGGTCAGCCCTATCACCTCGTTCTGCTCTGTGAGAATGAGGAGGGCTACAAAAACCTGATGAAGCTCGTCTCACTGTCCTTTTCGGAGGGCTTTTATTCCAAGCCGCGCGTCGATAACGAGCTTTTGCGCAAATATAGCAGGGGACTCATCGCACTCTCGGGCTGTCTTTCCGGCAGAGTGTCAAAAACGCTCAGCGCAGGGGATTTTGACGGTGCAAGGAGAGCCGCACTCGAGTACGCCGATATCTTTGGCAGGGAAAATTTCTATATCGAGCTTCAGGATCACGGGCTCTCCGAGCAAAAGCAGCTGATCCCCGACCTCGTCGCATTAGCCGAGGAGTGCGGCATCGAGATCGTTGCCACCAACGATTGCCACTACCTTCGCCGCCGCGACGCGGATACGCAGGCAATACTGACCTGCATACAAATGAACAGAAATATCGCCGACGGACGCCCCCTCGGCTTTGAAACGGACGAGCTGTACTATAAGGATAGCACGGAGATGTCGATGCTGTTTTCTCAATACCCGAGGGCGATCGAAAATACCGTAAAGATCGCCGAGAGATGCCGAGTCAGCGTTAATAACGGCGGCAGAGTGGCACTTCCGAGCTACCCCGTGCCATGCCGCATGAGCGCGTCGGAATATCTGCGCTCCCTCGTCCTTCAGGGACTTGACGCAAGGGAGAAAAACGGCACCATCCGCTATACGGCGCACAGGAGGGAGGAATACCTCGAGCGTATCGACTACGAGCTGTCCGTTATCGACGGAATGGGCTACTCCGACTACTTCCTTATAGTCTGGGACTACGTCGCGTTCGCTCGCTCAAGGCATATTCCCGTCGGGCCCGGGCGTGGCTCGGGCGCAGGAAGCCTTGTTGCATACCTGCTACGTATCACGGACGTCGATCCCATCGTGCTCGGACTGCTCTTTGAGCGTTTTCTCAACCCCGAGCGCGTCAGTATGCCCGATATTGATATGGACTTTTGCTATAACAGACGCGACGAGGTCATCGAGTACGTCAAGGAAAAATACGGCTCCGACCACGTTTCGCAGATAGCGACCTTCGGCACTCTCGCCGCAAAGGCGGCGATAAGGGACGTGGGGCGCACCATGGGAATGAGCTATTCCGACGTCGATAAGGTCGTCGCCGCCATTCCGCACGTCCACGGCATAACGCTTGCGGACGCAATGCTCTCTGCGGATTTCAGGGAGATCTACGAGAGCTCCGATGAAAATAAACGCCTCATCGACACCGCCATGGCGCTTGAGGGAATGCCTCGCAACGTTTCCATACACGCCGCAGGCATCGTCATAACGGATAAGCCCCTCTCAGAGTACGTCCCGACGTCGCTGAGCAACGGCACGCCGATCACACAGTACGACATGGACGCCATCGCGGAGCTTGGACTTCTGAAATTCGACTTCCTCGCACTCAGATATCTGACGATAATCGACGACGCCGCACAGCAGATCGCGGAGAGCGTCAGCGGCTTCGACATTGAGCAGATCCCCCTCGACGACGCACGCACCTACGAGCTACTGTCCTCGGGAATGACCGAGGGCGTGTTCCAGCTCGAGAGCGATGGCATGCGTCAATTCCTCACGCAAATGAAGCCCCGATGCATCGAGGACGTCATACTTGCAATATCGCTTTACCGCCCGGGGCCCATGGAGTCCATCCCGAAATTCCTCGAGTGCCGTAGCGATCCCACCAAAATAACCTATCCGCTCGAAATGCTCCGCGACGTGCTCGAGCCGACCTCGGGCGTCGTGGTGTATCAGGAGCAGGTAATGAGCATCTTCCGCACGGTCGCAGGCTATACGCTCGGACACGCCGACGTCGTAAGACGCGCGATGAGTAAGAAAAAGCACTCCGTTCTTGAAGCGGAGAGAGAGGGCTTCATCGGCGGCGCATACGAGCGTGGCGTCGATAGAGAGACCGCCGAGCGGCTGTTTGACGATATGACCGCCTTTGCGAATTACGCTTTCAATAAGAGCCACGCCGCCGCCTACGCAATTCTTTCATATAGGACCGCCTACCTCAAGACGCACTATCCGAGGGAATATTTTGCGGCACTTCTGACCTCCGTGCTTGGAAATATGCCGAAGGTCGCGCAGTACATCGCGGATTGCGAGCGCCTCGGCATCAGCGTCCTGCCGCCCGACGTCAATAAGAGCGACATCACCTTCCACGTCAGCGAGGGTAACATCCGTTTCGGACTTCTCGCCGTCAAAAACGTCGGTCAGAGCCTCGTTGAGGACATCATCAGCGAGCGCAGGGAGCACATTTTCACGTCCCCCGAGGACCTCATCGAGCGAATGAGCGACCGCGGCGCGAATATGAATAAAAAAGCCGCCGAATCCCTCATAAAGAGCGGCGCACTCGATAAGCTCGGCAAACGCAGGAGCCAGCTCCTCGCGACCTACGAGTCAATGATCGACGGCGCAAGCTCCCGCAGAACGTCGAATGTCGCAGGACAGCTCGACCTGTTCTCGACCTCGGAGGGGCTCAGCCGCTCGCTCGGATATAGATACCCCGACCTCGACGAGCTACCACTCCACGTCCGACTCGCGCAGGAAAAGGAGGCAACGGGACTGTACTTCTCGGGGCATCCGCTCGATCCGTACAGTAAAAATATGGAAGCCATAGATTTCATAGATATTTCCACCCTCACCGCCGACGCACAGAGCAGGGAAAAGCTCCCGAAGCTCCTGACGCTCGTCGGGACGGTGAGCGAGATAACGGTCAAGACCACGCGCACGGGCGAGAGAATGGCATTCTTCACGCTCGAGGATAGGTACGCCGACATCGAATGTATCGCGTTTGCCAAGGTGTATGGTAGGATCAAGGGCGCACTCGAGAGGGACGCCGCGATCGTCGTTAAGGGCGAGCTGCAGACGCGCGACGACGAGAACCCGAGGCTCATCGCGCTGACGGCGGAGAGGCTGAAGCGCAACGGCGAATTCACCCCACCCGAGGGTAGAGAACCGAAGCCGAGGATCAAGCCCCCCACACAAGGGAGCTTCGGAGGCGTCAGCGAGAGCGCAGGCAGACTGTACCTGCGAGTGCCGAGCATGACCTCGAGGGAGGCAGTCAAGGCAAGGAACCTCGTCGAGATCTTCGAGGGCAGTACACCTGTCATTTTTTACGATAGCGAAAATAAAAAATACCTCCCGAGCGGACTCTCCTTCGATATAACGGAATATACCACCACCCAGCTAAAAACCCTCCTCGGCGCCGAAAACGTCGTCATAAAAAAATAACCCCCATAAAAATCGGGCTGTAAAACTCAGTTTTACAGCCCTTTTTCTTATTCGGTTATGGTGATCGGAACTTTTGTTTCTATGACGGTCTCATCGTCAATGGGATATTTTATGGTTATATAGGTCGTTCCCGGAGAGGTTATCGTTCTGTCGATATCAAATATCCACTGTGGATGGAGTATAATCTCCTCGGTCGTACCGTCGTCGTAGGTTATGCGGAGCATTGCACCCATGCTGAAAAATCCGTATTCCTTCCACTCATCGAGCGTATAGGTGTCGTAATGATTGAACACCTCGATCGTGGTGGCGGCAGGCGGGGTTGCATTGGGATCGACTATTTCAATATCATATTCCGCCGTAACTCCCATATACGTTACCGTTATCCACTGCTTTTCACAAGGCACAGAACTATCAAAGCCCGAAAAATCAAGCTGATTCGGATCACTGATATACGTGCTATCGCCATTTTTAGCCATAGCCTGCATTCTTATGCCTGACGGATCGAAGATCTCACCGACACAATAGACACGCTTCGTGGGATACACGGAAAAGTCTATAAAGGACATTTCCTTGCTCTGTGCATCATCAACTGCGTTATAAACGATCACGGCAACTCCTATGGCGAGGGTGATTGCAACCAAAACGATTGCAATCACTATCAACGCCTTAGATCTTTTGTTTCTTTTGGATTTAAGCTTCATCAGTCTTTATACTCCAATTTGTAACTGTCAGTCCATATGTCGCTCGTTTTGCCGATATTTTTGGGATGATACTTCGAAGCTTCATTCAAGAAGTTTTGAATAGTAAAATCGAAACCGTAGTGATCATAGAATCCCAGCTGTGCCGGTGTCCTTGCATTCGGATCAGTTACCTCTGTTATTGAAGATTTACTAAATGATATGCCAATCAGATATTCATTTACCCCCTTTAGTGTAGAAACTTTGGAGTGATAGTCAGGTAGATTTTTGGAGTTTCCGATAGTAATATTAACATTATCTCCACCCTGATCAGCACTCTGAGCCTTATCTTCCATAATATTGATAGAGAAATAGTTATTACTGTCAACAGTATACGTAAAATCCCCTATTAATCCATCTGATTTTGCTATATTGTTTTTAATATCGCTATATGCGTGCTCAAGTACGTCCTTTTCGTTTTCTATAAAATTAAACTGCATCAATTTCTTATCACCTGATATGTTTAATGTTATAGTATTCTTAGCATTCGCAGCGAAAATACCAAAGCCAAATAGCTTAGCATCAACCCAACCCTCATCCATAACGAAGTACTTTGATTGGTTGACTGTTATAACATTTTCAAGATTTATCGTTATGCTACCTTCTGTATTGAGGTTTGCATACGCTCCGCCAAAGAGCACGGTATCTTTAACAGTTGTACCGGAAGCTTCAATTCTAAGAGCCGAGCGAGCACCAGATATATAGCAATTACTGATAGTAGAAGAACTGCCATACACCCTCACAGCCGCTGCACTATACGTATTATCATATACATGGCATATTCCTATAAAGCCAGCTTTATACCACGCATCGTTAGTCTTGCTATATTCTTCAGCTATGACCTTAGTATCTTTAAGCGTTGATCCGATAAGCTCAATAATACCGGTAGCATTATTCCTTCCCTTTGTTACATCAAGGGTAAAGAGATTGCCATACAATGTACTATTCTTCAAGGTAAGATATTGACGATCGGTAAAATAATAATCATCAAGAAGGACAAGATTCTTTTCGGTCGTTTCGTGCGCGCCCTTGTCAATATGACAGTTATCCTTTGAATGGGCATGAAACGGTCCAGTATCAGTGAATGGATCTGTTTTAATTACCGATGAGTGATTAGATTCATTAATAAGATTTACTGCAGGAACTGCTTTGATATCCCACATATCGGAAACGATTTCGTATTCATCGCCGCTTTTTACTGCCCACGCAATTTTCCAACCGATACTTTCAGAGGTTACGCCCTCTCCGAATATTATCGTTGCATTGCCATCCTTATCTGTTGAAACCGTATAAACTATTTTTTTATCATTCTCATCCTTGCCGGGGGTTGTCGGGGACACGACTGTAAATTGATTCGACTTGCAGGGATACTTAGGAGCATTGCCTGTTCCGGAGAATACATACAGTTGAGCACCATCGGGAATATCAACCGACTCATTTCTCTTAAGAATCTTAATCGTATTAAGCTCCGAGCCTTCGTTGCCCAAATAACGAATAGTGCTATCAGTCTTTATATACGCAAGCTGGCACTGATCGTAAAGGGTTACATTGTAGGTCTTTTGGAAGAAGCTGCCGACCTTTACTGTGATCGGGGCATTTTCGATTTCATAACGCTCTATTGTTGTTGCTACACCTTCGTCATTTGTTACTGTCTTATGATTTAGCTTTATGCTATATCCATTATAAGTGAAATCTGTGTTATCGTTCTCCAAAACTATATTTTGTGTAACGCTAACAGTATAGGTGGATCCGTATCCAGGGTGGTTGTACTCGATATTTTTATTTGTTAGATCCAGCTCGAATACGCTATTTTCTTTTTCTTGCCCATCATTACTATACGAATTTCCAAGTTCAACATATTCGCTATCAAGAGATTGTCCACCGAGCGTCAAGCCCTTTACATTTGTAGGTCTTACAACATATACCGTGTATGTATTCTTAGCGCAATGATCACCCTCGTAGGGCAATTTTGCTTCTGCTTGTATTACTATTTCATCTATCAGCATATTCTGCTGAATCGTAAGTACGCCAGTTTCATTATCATCAAAGTTTGCATACGAGGAAAGGTTTTCTGTGATTTGAGTTTCGTCTTTATTTGCCTTTACTCCGACAACAGTCCATATGACTTTTCCCTTAGATACAGGGTTGCCTGCTTTACCTTCTACGCCAGAAATATCAAAGCCGATCTTATTTTTGTCGATAGACAAATATACCAATTTAGCATCACCTGATTTAATATCGGTATAATTCTCATTTTTGATTGCCTCAATATTAAATTTAGTCATCGGGAACAAGCCTGTAATCAACTCATATCCAGTAGAGGTTTTATTTCCCTCGGCGTCCACCTTAACTATTACAGTTGTTGTGGTCGTAGTTTCGGCTCCTGTGTCTGTTGTGGTAACCTCGGTCTCGTAGGAATTGTTGTCATTATCGACCTCGATCTTGACCGTTGAGTTCGTAAAGCCCGCTTCAAGATTCTTTGTTACATTATCGAGCGAGTCTGTTTTTACGATTACGGTTACCGAGTCTTTCTTTTCCTCCTCAAAAATAAGCGCACCCTGCGAGCCCAGAGTTCCTGCAGGAACAGTGATGGTCGTGCCATCCTCGGGAGCGAGTGGTATTGCCGGTTTGGATTCTGTGGTGAAGGTTGTGCCACTTTCATCCTTCTTAACTACCGTTACGGTATCACCGAGACTTGCATTTTCCTCAACGAATATAATATTCTTGTTTGCATTCTCGTCCGTTGCGAGCTGTCCTTCGCTGGTTGCAAATCTTGTGTTATCGAGCTGCTTACTATAATCAGCCTTGCCGTTGGTCTCATTTTTTGCACCATCGACTGCCTGCATAACGTTTTTGAGCTTGTCTGCGCTGGTTTCTCCGTCAATACGGCTCCAACCGTTCAACTTCTGAAATGCGTTTACAGCTGTTGCAAGGTCGGATCCTTTGGTATCAAGGAAGAAGTAAAGAACGTCATTACCCTCGGAATCTTTTGCGGTAAAGAAACCAACGCCGTATTTGTCAGTAATTGTGGTATCATTTTCTGCATATGCGGCAAAGAAACCCTTGGTCGCTTTTGTTATTATGTCGGCTTTCTTCGCAACGACGACCTCGCCGCCTACATAATCTTCACCGCTCTTATTAAACTTAAAGAAATAGTGATAGCCGTAATCCTTGGATTGCGGATCAAGATCGGTAAGTGTTCCGTTCTCCTTAAGAGCGGCGTCTATGACTTCCCAAACGTTATCGGGAGTGATGTCTTTTCCGTAATATTCCCCCGTACTATCCGCCTTCATAGCGGTGAGGAACTGGTTGAGCTGGGCGGCGACGTTCTCGTCG
>CAYPRM010000008.1:0-29941 GCA_964413365.1 uncultured Lachnospiraceae bacterium
GAATAAGGTTGCTCAGCTCACTAAGGAGCAGGTAAGAAAAATCGCTGAAACTAAGATGCCCGACCTCAACGCAGGCTCTATCGAGGCTGCAATGAGCATGGTTGCAGGTACTGCAAGAAGCATGGGTATCACAGTTGAAGAGTAAGGAGGAGAAGTAAAATGGCTAAAGTAGGAAAGAAGTATTCCGATAGCGTTAAGCTTATCGAAAAGAACAAGACTTATGAGCCCGCTGAGGCACTCGCACTCGTATGCCAGACCTCGAAGGCTAAATTCGACGAGACCATCGAGCTTCACCTTCGTCTTGGTGTTGACTCCCGTCACGCTGACCAGCAGGTCAGAGGCGCAGTTGTCCTCCCCAACGGAACGGGTAAGACTGTAAGAACTCTCGTTTTCGCTAAGGGCGACAAGGCAGACGCTGCAAGAGCTGCAGGCGCTGACTACGTTGGCGAGCTTGATATGGTTGAGAAGATCACCAAGGAGAACTGGTTCGACTTTGACGTTGTTATCGCAAGCCCCGATATGATGGGCGTTGTTGGACGTCTTGGTAAGATCCTTGGTCCTAAGGGACTTATGCCCAACCCCAAGGCAGGCACTGTAACTCCCGATGTTGCACGCGCTGTAACCGAGGCTAAGGCAGGTAAGATCGAGTACCGTCTCGATAAGACCAACATCATTCACTGCCCCATAGGCAAGGCTTCCTTCGGTCCCGAAAAGCTTGCTGAGAACTTCAACACTCTCGTTGGCGCAGTTATCAAGGCTAAGCCCGCTGCTGCTAAGGGTCAGTACATCAAGAGCTGCGTTATCGCTTCCACGATGGGCCCCGGCATCAAAATTAATCAGGCTAAGCTTGGTTGATCCCCCGAAAGCAGAAATTTTTAATTGGAGGATCTGATATGAAAATCGCTTTGGGTATTATAATAATTCTTATGGCTATCGCGCTCACCGTACTCATTCTCATGCAGTCGGGTAAGGGCAAGGAGCTCTCCGGTGCTATTGCAGGCGGAAACAACTCCTACCTCGGAAACAGCAAGACCAGCGATAAGGATAAGCTCCTCTTCAAGATCACAACAGTGCTCGCTATCGTTTTTTCGGTGCTTGTGCTCGTTCTCTATGTGATCGCGTAAGTAGAGTAAATTTCTAAAACAAAAGCAAGACTCATTGAGTCTTGCTTTTTGTTTTATCTATTTTGAATATTTTTCTACAAATCCGAAAACCCTTTTCCAATATTCCTCGGGGTAGATGAGGGATGAAAGGCCGTGCTCGGCGTTCTTGAATATTGCAAGCTCGCGTTCACAGGCGGCATTCGCGTAGAGCGTTCGTGCCATTTCCACGGGAACGGTCGTATCCGCTGTGCCGTGGACAAATAGCGTCGGCGTTTTTGAGCGTCTCACCGCGTCGAGTGCGGAGGCTTCCTTGAACTCCACCCCCACCCTGCGCTTTATCGAGTGAGAGAGCAGGTCGAGCGTTGGGAACGCAGGCAGATGCACGTGTGTTGAAATGACGTGCCCGTATATATCGTATGCCGTGGTATATCCGCAGTCCTCAATAGCACAGATGACGGAGCTTGGTAAGCTCTCGCCCGTCGCCATCATGACCGTTGCCGCACCCATTGAAACTCCGTGGAGCACGATCTGCGCTTTATCGGATCTGCTCGAGATATATTTTATCCATTCCACAAGGTCGAGCCTCTCGAGATATCCCATAGTGCAATATTCCGCATCGCTCCCGTAATGAGCGCGCATATAGGGCACGAGGACATTATACCCCGCCTCGCTGTAATGCTTTGCTATATGGCAGCACGCCGCAGGCGAGGATCTGTACCCGTGAAGGACTATTGCATATCTCGTGCTCGGCGTGGCTGTTGGGTAAAATACAGCATTCAGATGCGTTCCGTCAAAGGAAGGAACGGTGATATTTATCTGCGGTGAGGTCGCGGCAAAGAGCTTGCCGAGAATGAACTCGGGCATCTCAGCGGCACGTGCGTACACGCTTCCGCGCTTTGGAGCATCAAGTGAGGCGCGCGAGACCTCCGCACACGAAAGCAGCTTCCCTGCCATCGTATCAAGAGAACGTGATATCGCCACTCCCGCAAGAGCCGTACCGACGGTCGCCGCCACGGTCAGCTTCAATTTAGTCTTAAATCTCATATCCTGCCTCGCAGATCATTTCGTGCCAGTAGAGCCGAAGCCGCCTGCACCCCTCTGCGTATCGGAGAGGTCGTCCGTTTCCTCAAAATCCGCAACGTAATACGGCGCGACGACGAGTTGAGCGATCCTCTCGCCGTTCTCCACGGTCTGCTCGGTCGTTCCGTGATTGTGGAGCGCGACCATTATCTCGCCGCGATAGTCGCTGTCGATGACGCCGACCTTGTTCGCAGGTGCGAGGGAGCGTTTGGTGGCAAGTCCGCTCCTCGGGTAGATGAGTCCCACCGTGCCCTCGGGAAGCTCGATGGCGATCCCCGTATGGACGAGCGCGGTCGCATGGGGTGCGATCACCACGCTCTTATCGGCGACGCAATAGAGATCAGCTCCTGCGGAGTGGGGCGTGCCGTACGTCGGGATGGTCGCACCGTCGCAAAGCCTCTTTATCCTTACCTTAACGTTCATATCATCATCCTCCTTGAAGGTATATTTCGTATTCTGCTATTATTTTACCATATTTTTCGTAAAAAATCAATAATATCTTGAATTATCTTTGACAAAAGTGCAAATCTGTGCTATTATAGTAAGTGTAAATTACAAAAATGATTTCGAGGTTTATATAATGGACAGATCGGAAGCGTATCACAAGAGAATGACCGAGGGCTCGGTCGCAAAAATAATAATCTCGCTTGGAATACCGACGACGGTGTCGATGCTCGTAACGAACATATACAATATGGCGGACACGTACTTCGTCGGAGGACTCGGGGAGAGTCCGCAGGCGGCAACGGGCATACTCTATACCCTACAATGCATCATACAAGCCGTCGCATTCATGCTCGGGCACGGCGCAGGCACGTTCGTCGCAAAATACCTCGCACAGAGGGATACGGATACGGCGTCGTCCTACGTTTCGACCGCATTTTTCGTCGGCGGAGGCATGGGAACGCTTATGAGCGTGCTCGGACTTGCGTTTATAGAGCCGTTTCTGCGTCTGCTCGGAAGCACGGAAACGATACTCCCCTACGCTAAGGATTACGGGCTTTGGGTGCTCGTATCATGCCCCTTTATGATATGCTCCCTCGTGCTCAATAACGTTCTGCGCTACGAGGGCAACGCATTTTACGCAATGTTCGGCATAACCGCAGGCGGACTTTTGAACATTTTCGGCGACTACCTGCTCGTCATGGTGTTCGACCTCGGAGTCTGGGGAGCAGGACTCTCCACCGCAGTGTCGCAGATAGTCAGCTTTGCAATACTTCTTGTAATGCACCTCACATGCGCGCAGAGTAAGCTCTCACTAAAATATATCTCGCGCCGCATCGGCACGTATATCGACATTTTCAAGATGGGATTGCCCTCCCTCATACGTCAGGGACTGACCTCGATCTCGAACGGTCTGCTCAATAACCTCATAAAGCCATACGGCGACGCACCGATTGCGGCAATGAGCATCGTTCAAAAATATTCCTCCTTCGTTATGTGCGTCGGACTCGGAATAGGTCAGGGCTTCCAGCCGTTCAGCTCGTATAATTACGAGCTTCGTGAATACGACAGAGTGAAAAAGGGTATAAAATTCCTTATAGGCTTTGGTATCTGCTCGGTTGGTACGCTCGCAACCCTCGGTGCTATATTCGCACCGCAGATCGTTTCGCTGTTTCAAAAGGACGCCGAGGTCATACTCGTCGGCACGTCCGCCATGCGCTATGTCTCGATCGGACTGTGGTTCTTGCCCATCTCCGTATCCGTGAATATGCTCTATCAGAGCATCAGACGCGCAGGAATGGCATCCTTCCTTGCAATACTCAGATCGGGCGCTGTGCTCATTCCCGTACTTGCGATCGCAGGAACGTTCTTTGGGCTTGAGGGCATCATAATGGCTCAGGGAATATCCGATGCCATCACGGGACTTGTGTCCTTCCCGTTCTTCCTGCTGTTTCTGCATAAAACCCCCTCGACCGCGGAGGCAAGGACGGAGACGAACGCTCTACAACAGGAGAAATTATGAAAAAAATTGATCTCAAGGATTTTAATTGGAAAAAGATAAGACAATATATACCCATCACGCTGATGGGACTGTGCATCGTGGGCTTTCTTATCTTCCTTGCAACACACGAGGACTTTACGATAAGGGATTTTATCGAGCTTGCAAGGGATAATTACGTCCTCACCTCGATAGCGGTGATAATCGCCTTCATAATCAAGGGGCTCGTGGTCTTTATGCCCTACGCGGTAATAGCGATAAGCGCAATGGCACTCCTGCCCTTCCCCGTTGCACTCGTAACGGTCATAGTCGGAACGGTGGTAAACATCTCCGTGCCGTACCTCGTCGGACGCTTCACCAAGGACGACTGGATACAGAAGATACTGGACAAATTCCCCAAGGCACGTCCCTATTATGAAATGACGGACAATCTCTTTCTTCTCAGTTTCACGCTCCGCGCGATGAATCTCTCAAACGAGGGGCTCGGTCTGCTCTTCGGCTCGGCAGGGCTAAGCTATATCCCCTACCTGATCAGCAGTCTCGTTGCCCTCGCACCAAGCGCGATAAGCTATATAATCCTCGGCAAGGATCTCGACCTTATCGAATCCATAAAATCCCCCATTTTCTGGGGCGCGATCGTCATAGATTGCATAATGGTCGCCATTATGGCTCTCTATTTCAAGCGCAAGAAGGCGAAGGAATCCGCACCTGAAAGCAAGCCCGAGGAATAGATCAAGGCTCCCATAGCGGAGCCTTGATCTGTATTTTTGAAATTTTCTTAATAATTTTTCGGATATCTTTACAAAATAAAAAAATTCTGTCATATATCTGCTCTCCGTGGCGCACAACATACTCCGCGACAGGCAGGATCGCGAGGAGTGCCTCAACGCTTCGTATCTCGGAGTGTGGCGGGCAATACCGTCGGAGCGTCCGAGAGTGCTTCAGGCGTTCCTCACCGATCCCTACGGAACAGTTCTCTTCTCCGAAGTTATCAACGATCTTAAATATAATAAAAATGCTCCCCGAGGGGAGCATTTTTTATTTGTTGGAGTTGTCCTTTTCGTATGCTGTGTCCTTTTGAAGACTGCTGACGTCCGCACTCGAGAAATATTCGAGAGGATCGACCGACAAGCCCCCAACGGTCATTTCAAAATGGAGATGTGGCTCGTCCGAGATCTCGACCATCGCCGTAGAGCCGACCGTGCCGATCTGCTGACCGCACTTGACCGTCGCACCCTCGACTATCTCCTTCGGAATATCGGCAGAGAGGTTCTTGTAGACCGTAACCGCGTCGCCGCTGTGCTTGATGGCAATGCACTGCCCCATTCTCACGTCCTCCCAGATCTGCGTTACCGTGCCGTCAGCCGCCGCGTATACGGGAGCGTTTTCCTTGGCAAGAACGTCGATCCCAAGGTGGATGCGGTAGTCGTTCATCGTGGGCGAGAAAACCTGTATCTCGCTATCGTGGACGCCCGAGAGCTTGCCGCTTATGGGGAGCTTGAAGGTCGGGAGCTTTGAGCCTGTGTCGACCGTGGGATCGCTCGGTGTGCTCGGCTTCGGCGAGGTCGTGCTGCTCGTCGTGGAGGACGTCGAATCCTTCGGTGTGGTCTGCTTATCTCTGTTGGTCGCGACCACCGCCGCAACGATCAATATCATCGCAAGCAGGATCGAGATCGCCGTAATATATACGGCCTTGTTTGCTTTAAGGTTCTCCTTGAAATTTTCTTTATCAAACATAATGCTTTCCTTTCTGTTGTGTAATTTTGCTTTGACAGTAGTATTTTTGCCCTTTATGCCGAGTTTATGCATCACTTTGCGCATTTTTGGGCGTTTGGTAAAAATATTGACAAAACCGCGTTTTTTTGATATAATCAATTGAGAAAAACAGATCGGAGCGTGCTTGATATGGAAAGAATAGCAAAAACGAGCGGAAAACTGCTCGGAATAGATTTTGGTGATAAGAGAACGGGACTCGCAGTCTCCGATCCCTCGAGAATACTCGCCTCGGGAATAGGGTATATCTCCCCGGGCGGCATCGTCAAGGTCGCCGATGAGATCGCAAGGATCGCAGGCGAGCGCGGCGTCGTCGGGATCGTCCTCGGTCTGCCGAGAAATATGGACGGCTCGGAGGGCTTCCGTGCGGATAGGATAAAGGAGCTCGCCTCCCTGCTCGAGGAGAGGTTGCCGAGCGTGCCCGTCGCACTCTTTGACGAACGACTCACCACCGTCGCCGCATCGAGATTTCTCAATGAGACAAATACACGTGGAAGCAAAAGAAAAAGCGTCGTCGATACCCTCTCCGCACAGATAATATTGCAAAATGCCCTCGATAGATTGAAATATATGAACGGCAATTCCTGATTTTTTCCCTTGCTCGCGTAGCGAACATATCGAGTTGAATGAGCTGCGAAGCAGCATATCTACTTGTGAGTTAACACCCCACCACAAAAAAATCCTTCCCTATTGGGAAGGACTTTTTTATTTTATCATCAATAGAATTGACCTATTTCACGTTTTTTCGGTCGTCCAGCCCTCGCCGTGCATTTCGTGCGCACGGGAGACTGTCATAAAGGCGCTCGGATCTTCATTATTTACTATGCTCACAAGCTCGGAATACTCGCGTATGCTCAGGGACACGATCACCATCTTCTTCTGCTTGCCCGAATACGCACCCATCACGTCAACGACGGTCGCCGTTCTGTCAAGCCTCTCGATCACGCCGCGGCAGATATTCTCATATTTATCGGAAACTATCTGCACAACGTACGCCTGCGAGCTACCGAGGAATATCTTATCGACCGCCGTCGAGCAGATAAACGCGGAGCATATACCGAGCAGGGACACAACGATATCACCGATTATGAACACGCCGAGCGTTACTATCACCGCATCGACGAGGAATATTACATAGGAGCTTTTTATCTTCTTATTGAATTTGCAAATCAAGAACGCGATAATGTCCACGCCGCCCGTTGAGCCACCCGCTACAAAGGTTATCGCGCACCCTGCCCCGACGAACGCACCACCGAAGATCGCGGCGAGCAAAACAGCGATCTCCTCATATTTCGAGATCTGCAGGACAAAGAGTCCTCCGAGCACCTCGGGATCGACCAGCATATAAAACAGACTGAACATCACGGGATAGAATATTGACGAGAGCAAGGTCTTTGCCGCAAAGCTCTTACCAAGGAAGAAAAGTCCAAGGAAAAACAGTATCCACGTTAGTAATGTGATGTGCAGGTCTATCTCCGTATCTATGCCGATGACCATGAAGATCACTCTGCGAATGACGATGGCAAGTCCCGAAACGCCCCCCGTTACAAGGTCGAAAGGCACGATGAACACCGCCGTTCCGAAGGCGAGCACCGCCGTCCCGAATATCGTAAGGAATATATTTTTTGCATGCGTTGCAAGCTCATGCTTTGAAATTTTAAGCTTCATAACTACCTCCCCCGTGTTACTCTTACATAATTATACACCATTGGCGCGGCATTTTCAACAAGCTTTTAAGATTTTTTTGAATTTTCGGCAAAAATGGGCGTTTTTTTGTGAATTTTTGTGATAAATGCATAAATAATTCGAAAATTTAGCGGAATATTCAAGTAAATCAAACAAATTTGAGAAATTTTTGTCAAAGGTATTGTATATTTTTTCAAAATGCGATAAAATAGATATGTATGGGGATTTAAGATCCCAAACCAAGAAGGATAAAAAAATATTTTATTTATGGAGGACATTAAAATGTCAGTAAAAGTTGCAATTAACGGATTCGGTCGTATCGGCCGTCTCGCATTCCGTCAGATGTTCGGCGCAGAGGGCTATGAGATAGTCGCTATCAACGACCTTACCAGCCCCAAGATGCTCGCTCATCTTCTTAAGTATGACACCGCTCAGGGTAACTACCTTGCAATGGGACATACCGTTGAGTCCGACGACGAGGCAGGCACGATCACCGTCGACGGAAAGACTCTCAAGATCTACGCAGAGAAGAACGCTGCTGATTGCCCCTGGGGCGAGCTTGGCGTAGACGTAGTTCTCGAGTGCACAGGATTCTATACATCCAAGGCTAAATCTCAGGCTCACCTCGATGCAGGCGCAAAGAAGGTAGTTATCTCCGCTCCCGCAGGAAACGACCTCAAGACCATCGTTTTCGGCGTTAACAACGAGACGCTCACCTCCGATGATACCATCATCTCCGCAGCATCCTGCACCACAAACTGCCTTGCTCCCATGGCTAAGGCTCTCAATGATTACGCTCCCATTCAGAGCGGTATCATGACCACCGTTCACGCTTACACAGGCGACCAGATGATCCTTGATGGCCCCCACAGAAAGGGCGACCTCAGACGTGCTCGTGCAGGCGCACAGAACATCGTTCCCAACTCCACAGGCGCTGCTAAGGCTATCGGTCTCGTTATCCCCGAGCTCAACGGCAAGCTCATCGGCTCCGCTCAGAGAGTTCCCACCTGCACAGGCTCTACCACGATCCTTGTCGCAGTCGTTAAGGGACACGACATCACCAAGGAGGGCATCAATGCCGCTATGAAGGCTGCATCCAGCGAGTCCTTCGGCTACAACACCGACGAGATCGTTTCCTCCGATATCATCGGTATGCGTTACGGCTCTCTCTTCGATGCTACTCAGACCATGGTCGCTAAGATCGACGACGACACATATCAGGTACAGGTAGTTTCGTGGTACGACAACGAGAACAGCTACACAAGCCAGATGGTACGCACCATCAAGTACTTCGCTGAGCTCGGCTAATATTTGATATCAAAAATTTGGGCATCGCAGACCGCGGTGCCCTTTTTATCAGAAAAAGCCCCATCGGGGCTTTTTCTGTTTATTTAAGATATTTATAAATTTTGATTCTATCCCGTATCTTCGCGAAATACAGGGTTATGAGCTTACTTATCGCGACATCGTACATCACGAACGCAACGACTCCGAGGATATACGTTGCGATAACGAGTCCCGTCCCGTCAAATTCATCGGGCACGAGCAGGCTCGTGAGCAATATCATCAAAATTATCGCCGTATTCCCTGCCAAAAGCTTGAGCACCCAACGCACAAGTGCCGATCCGAGACGCTCGATATACGATTTTATTATCGGGTAAAATCCCATAAAGCACGCATAAAATATCGCAGGCGTTTTCTGGGGCAGCAGCAATATCGAGAGCAGGGACGTTGCGATATACGTCAGCCACGCATAAGGATATCCCATCTCTATCACTATCACGACCACGAGAAGTGAAACTATCGCGCTCATCGTGAGGTCGAGCACCTCTATCGCACAGCCGAGGTAAAGTATTATGACCGAGAGCGCAACGAGCACTCCCGAGACGACCACTCTCTTATCAAATGAGCTCTTTTTTCTCCTTGACATAGCTTAGCTACCTCGCGTCAGCAGCACCTGATAAGGTCGCCGCCCATACATTCACAGCAGCAGTCCGCGCAAATGAGCGAGGTGCAGCAGTCGAGGTCGCAGCACCCGTTCGAACCTTGATACGTTCTGTACGAGCCGTTCTGACTGCTCCGTGCACGGAACGAATCCCTCGCAGTCTGGTATTCCCTGTTATCGGGATCCATACTGCACGCAAGGTCAAAGTACCTCTGTGCATCGGCATAATATCCCTTCTTGACCATCACGCAGGCGTAGAGGTAGTTCCACTCCGCGCCCCTCTTTTCGGCAGGCGTGGAGATGAGCATCTGCTCCGCCTCAAATATACTGCCCATATTGATATACTGTCTTATACGAGTGTAAAGCTCCGAGGTCGAGTGCGAGCCGGGGTTGAAGCCGCCGTTTCCTGCGCCTCCCCTGCTCTGCGAGCCGCCGCTCCTCTGCTTTTGTATCTCGTCGTAGGCGGCGTTGACCTCCTTCATCTTTTCATTTGCAAGCTCGGCAAGGTCGCTGTCCGCAAATTTGTCGGGGTGGTATTTCTTCACCAAAGCCCTATATGCGTCCTTTATTTCCTCGTCCGTGGCGTTCTGAGATACGCCAAGCACCTGATATGGATCCTTCATTTACTGTTACTGTCTCCGTTTCTTGTATCTTTGCCCTGCCTCTCGCATATACGCCTTACACTTGCAGGCATACCGAGGCAGAAAATATTTCTTATTATCTCTCTCCTGTTTGCGTCGGGATCGGTGTCGAGCAGATCAAGCGCCGCGAGTGCGAGGGAGAGCTCCGCCTCGAGCATACTCGATATTGAAAGAATATTGTCAGAGGTGAATTCCTCACCGCCGTATAGCTCGACGAAGGGATTGTAGCTTCCGCTCCTTGCATCTCGCTCGTAATCGTCAAAGGCATCGACGATATATATCCAGCGTCCGAGCCGCCGACCGACATTGTACGCAACGAGACGCCGCTCACCGTCAAGGCCGCAGGAGAGCAATCGTGCCATCATCTCACCGAAAATATCCGCAGGCTCGTCAATGGACGCATCCCTGCGCCCTTCTATATCCGAGAGCCTCGCAAGCCCCTCCGCAACAAAGCCCGCTACGAGCGGAAGTGCCTTGTCGGATCTTTTCTCAGCGCCCGAGAATATCGCCCTCAGAAGCTGTGCGAGAGCACGCTTTGCACCCTTCTCGTCGTTGATGTCGTCGATGAGCTTGTGCGAGGTAAGTATTCCTCCTGCATAGGCGGAATATTCAAGCTGGCGATTGACGGCTACCGTGGGTATCTTGCGGAACGGGTGGCGAATACACCTTTTTTTCTCGATCGAGACCTCAACGCCCTCAATGCTCTCACGCAGGAGAACGAAAAAGGTCATATCGTAGCTTAAGGTAAGACGCGAGATGCAGCCCGTGCACTTGCCCATCGCATGGCAAAGACCGCAATATGTCGCCTTGTAGTAGTCGTATTCCCGAATACGCAACGCAGGCTTGTCAACCAAAACATATCCAAACATACCGCCGCCCCCCTTCGCGCATAGCCTTCCATTATTAATGATACATTATAAGGATTTATAATTATAGATATAATTTGTAAATTTTTTTAATGTTGACATCGTTTTGTATTTGTGTTACAATATTTTTGATGTTGTAAATGTTCCCCCTCGTTCGCGAAGCGAACATATCGAGCCGCGCAGCGGCATATCAACTTGCCAATTAACGGGTAGCACCGCACACCGGACGCTCAAATTAGCCTTCTCCGGTGGGAGAAGGGGGGGCACCAGCGGCGGATGGGGTGTTCTTGCAGCAACAAAGATCCGCGCGATCAAAAGCATCACGCCCGCGCGGCGTCCGCTTTATAAAAAACAGATCAAAAGCTTTTATCGGTGGCGCACAAGCATCATTCAATCAAAACATCATTCACCAAGTGGTGAGAAAGGCATACTGCTATGGCAAAAAAGCAAAAATGGAATATTGAGCTTGACGGCACGATGCACTCCGTGGAATACGCTCCCTGCGGCCTTCTTCGCAGGGCAAGGATCACGATAGACGGCTCGGTCTATCCCCTCTACTCCGCACGTCTGTTCGGTGCGAGCGCTGAGGCGTTCATGCTCGGTGGCGAGATGGCGTCGATCGAGATCGCTCGCGGCGGCGTAGCCAAGATCTACGTTTCAGGAGAGCTCATTCCCGAATCAAAAAAAGATAACTGACTCTCGTCAGTTATCTTTTTTATTCATAAAGGTCTGCCGCCAACGCAGGAGAAAAGCATGAGCATCTGCAGGAGGGATACCGCTATCCTTATCCCCTCATATATTTACAGCTCCTCATTCCCCTCCGCGTGGGAGATGGATATTTCAAGATTTCCGTTTCGCACTCTGAGTGCATCGGTGAATTTTCTTATATCCTCGTCATTTTTCAGTCGTATTATGTACGTGAGCTTATAAAGACTGCCCATATTGGAATTTTTCACCGATACGAGGCTGTGCTTCCTCGTGTACTGCTCAAATATATCCTCGAATGCACCGACAAAATCAAGGCTCTCCGGAACGGTCATCCTGAGCGTCATATCACGGTCGGCGGAGAGCTTGACAAAGCCGAGCAGCACCGTAGCAAGGCACGCAACGACCGTAAAGAGCAGTGCTATTGCAACATATCCCGACGCGCAGGCGATTCCTGCAGTCATCGCAACAAAGAGAAGCGCAATATCCTTCGCCTTCCCCGGCACGGAGCGAAATCTGACAAGGGAGAATGCGCCTGCGACCGCTATCCCCGTTCCGATACTGCCGTTGACCATGAGTATCACCGTCTCCACCGCAAATGGCAGGACGACAAGGCTGATAAAGAGACTCCTTGACGCAGTGCTCCTATACCCTGCCGCAAGTGCCGCGACAAGTCCGCACACGAGTGCTATCCCCGATGCCAAAAGATACGTTCCGAGCGTAAGACCGCTCCCGAAAATATTTCCAAAAAGATCCATTTTTATTATATCCTCATTTCTTTTTTATTATATCGTAATATGCGTATGCGTACTTTGAAAACGAGCGTGGGTAAATTTTCAGCTCCGAAAGTGCGCTTGCGAGCCACAGCGGCATAGCGCCCGGCGTTTTTATTTCAAGTATAAACTCGTCGTGCGGCAGTATTGGCGTTCCCTCTCCGATGCCGTCCTCGGTCGGGAAGGATCTTATTCTGTAACGCAGATCGCCGTCAAGGGTGAGTCTGACATTCAGATCCTCCGCCGAGAAATACGCCTCCCTCTCGCAGAGGATGCACACGCTCGGTCGCGGCGAGCCGTAATGCTTCATAAGATAATCTATCTCACGCATCACCTGCGAGTCCACGGGCGGAATACCGCTGTTCAGGTACTCCAAAGCCGCCTCGAACGTCATCTGTACACGACGCTTATAGACGATGCCGCGGTACTTTTTCTTTATCTCGAAAAAGACTATTTTGCCGTCGCTCGGCGCACCGTAGCACCTGATCCTGAGCTTTTCCTTATAGGCTATGGCATCTATCGACCTTCTTATCAGAAGATAGTCGGGTGTGTCGAGATAGAGCGAGCAGACCGTGCTCCTGCCGTGCTTATCGGGAGCGAGCCTGTCGCCCACAAGCTCCATGAGCGCATCCCTCTGCTCACGGCTGATGCGATATTTCTTTTCGTAGCGCTTGAACGTCTGCACGTCCGCCAATGCCATCACCTCCGCTTTCTCCGTATATTTTAACACATTTTTTGAGTATTGTAAACCCCCCGCGCCAAATTATCCCTTGATGAAATCGGTGCGCTTGGGTTATTTTAAGCATTTTTTAAGTTTTTTATGATAAAATCCTTGTATAAAATGAAAAATTGTATTATAATGACATTATAGGAACGAAAGGATGAGCGTTTAATGAATATATTGATAGTTGAGGACGAAAAGCGTCTTGCCGACGCGCTCGCCCACATTCTCGTGGACAACAAATACATAGTAGATGTCGTATATGACGGTGCAGACGGTCTTGCTTACGGCGAGAGCGGCATCTATGACTGCATAATACTTGACGTCATGCTCCCGTCGATGAACGGCTTTGATATCTGCCGCCATCTCCGCAAGGGCAAGATAACCACGCCCGTCCTCATGCTCACCGCAAAGGACACCGTGGTCGATAAGGTTACAGGACTTGACGCAGGCGCGGACGATTATATGACAAAGCCCTTTTCACCCGAGGAGCTGCTCGCAAGGCTTCGTGTGCTGACAAGGCGGAAGGGCGAGGTGATACTCGACGAGCTGAAATACGCCGATATCACGCTCCACATAGATCAGTCGAAGCTCTCCTGCTCGCAGAGCCTCAAGTATATCCATCTCAATTTCAAGGAATGTGAGATGCTTAAGGCGTTTATGCTCAAGCCCGACGTAATAATATCCAAGCAGGATCTCATCACGCGGATCTGGGGCTACGACTCCGACGCAGGCGATAACAATGTCGAGGCGTACGTATCATTCCTGCGTAAAAAGCTCGCCTTCGTCGACTCCGAAACGCAGATACTCTCCGCAAAAAAGCTCGGATATAAATTAACCACAAAAGGATAGGACGTATTTATGCTCAAAAAGCTCAAACGCAAATTTATTCTCAATAATATGCTCCTTGTCAGCATCGTTCTGACGGTGATATTCTCCCTCGTCTGCGCGATAAACTACATTCGCGAGGAGAACAGGATCACCGCCGCTCTCGACGAGAACCTTCAGCAGGCGCAGAAGGCAAATCTTCCCTATCTGCCGATCCTCCCTGCCGATAACGACAGCGTGGTGTACGAGCAATCCTTCACCGTGCTTCTCGACGAGGACGGCAGTATCATAACGCAGATGGGAAACGATATGCCGCAGACGGATTTTTACCGCGCGGTGCAGGAGGCTTTTGAATCGGGCTACGGCAGAGGCTCACTGATATCAATGGGCCTGAGCTACAAGAGCGTGAGCACATCGCAGGGCACGCTGATAGCCTTCGTATCAAGGGAGCATCTGAGCTCCCGAATGACGGATGCTATATCGCAGGCAATGTTTGCTGAACTGATCAGTATACTTCTCTTTCTCTACATAAGCAAAAGACTCGCAGATATCGCCATCGCGCCCGTCGAGGAGGCTTGGCAGCAGCAGAAGCAGTTTATCGCCGATGCGTCCCACGACCTGAAAACGCCGCTGACGGTCATTCTTGCGAATAACAATATACTCGCCGCCCACAGGGACGAAACGGTCGAATCTCAGATGAAATGGATCGAGAGCACGAGCGAGGAGGCAGGCAGAATGAGCGATCTTATCAATAAGATGCTCGAGCTTGCGAAAAATGAGGCGGCTCAGGAGGAGCTGAAGCTCGGCGAGGTCAATATCAGTGAGCTTGTCGAAAACTCGATATTACAGTTTGAGGTGGTTGCCTTTGAGCGCAGCATCTCGATAGAGAGCGGGATCCAGCCCGGGATAATCGCAAGGACGCACGCCCCGACACTTGCAAAGGTGCTCGAGATACTGTTTGACAACGCAATAAAATACAGCGACGAGGGCGGAACGATCAGCATCGCACTCTACCAATCCTCAAAGAAGATACGTTTCACCATCAACAACAAGGGCGAATCCATACACGAGGAGGATCTCCCCCACATCTTCGAGCGTTTCTACCGCACGAATAAGGAGCGTGAGGTCGGCGGGCACGGACTGGGACTCTCACTTGCAAGAAAAAAGTGCGACCTGATCGGTGCTAAGATCTCCGTCGAGTCAAATCCCGACGACGGCACGACCTTCACCATCATCCTAAAAGCTAAAAACAAATAAAAAACAAGACCACCAAGGTGGTCTTGCTTTTTATTTTGGGATCAAGCCTTATTGGCAGAGCCGAAAAGCTCTATCTTCTCTCTTACGGTAGCCTTGATAGCCTCAGCTCCGGGAGCGAGTACCTTTCTGGGATCAAAGCCCTTTCCTACAAGGTCCTTACCCTCCTCAAAGTAAACGCGAGTAGCCGCCGTGAATGCAAGCTGGCACTCCGTGTTTACGTTGATCTTGGAAACGCCGAGATCTATCGCTCTCTTTATCATATCTGCAGGAATACCCGTACCGCCGTGAAGCACAAGGGGCATAGTGCCCGTCTTCTGCTGGATAGCGTCAAGAGTCTCAAAGGAGAGTCCCTGCCAGTTTGCAGGATACTTGCCGTGGATATTGCCGATACCTGCCGCGAGCATGGTAACACCGAGATCTGCGATCATCTTGCACTCGTCGGGATCTGCACACTCACCTGCACCGACAACTCCGTCCTCCTCGCCGCCGATAGCTCCGACCTCTGCCTCAAGGGAGATGCCGCGCTCGCCCGTGAGCTTTACGAGCTCCTTGGTCTTTGCAATGTTCTCCTCGATGGGGTAGTGCGAGCCGTCGAACATTACGGACGAGAAGCCTGCCTCGATGCACGCAAGCGCACCCTCGTATGAGCCGTGGTCAAGGTGAAGTGCCACGGGAACGGTGATGCCGAGTCCCTCTATCATACCGTTGACCATGCCAACGATGGTCTTATAGCCGCACATATATTTGCCCGCGCCCTCGGATACGCCGAGAATGACGGGGGAGTTCATCTCCTGTGCAGTCTGAAGGATAGCCTTCGTCCACTCAAGATTGTTAATGTTGAACTGACCTACTGCATAATGTCCCTCTTTTGCCTTTACAAGCATTTCTTTTGCTGAAACAAGCATTTTATAAATCCTCCGTGATTTTATTTTCTGAGGATATTATACACCTATTTTCATTAAAAATCAAGTGGTTCGTTATTTTTTTATCGGACTTTTGAACAAATCTCACGCTAAATTTTTAAAATAATTATTAACACTGCAAAAATATCTTGACAAGAGGGCAAAAAGCGTGTAAAATAGATTGGTGATTATAATGATTTATAATGCACAAGCTGTATACTTATGTGTGTGCTGTAACAGAGTATTCCCTGCTCTGTCGCCGTACACTTGAAAATCCACACGAAAAGGAGGTGCAATATGCAAGCATTATGGTACGTTCTTGTAGCAGTTGTCTGCCTTGCTGTCGGTGCGTTCGGAGGAATTATGCTCCGCAAGAAGATCGCCGAGGACAAGATAGGCTCTGCTGAAGAAGAAGCTAAAAGGATCGTGATCGAAGGCGAGAAGGAGGCTGAAACGAAAAAGAAGGAAGCACTCCTCGAGGCCAAGGAGGAGATCCTGAAGCAAAAGAATGAGGCTGAACGCGAGGCTAAGGAGCGTAGGGCTGAGATCTCCAAGACGGAGAGACGCCTTGTGCAAAAGGAAGAAAACCTCGACAGAAAGAGTGAAAACCTCGAAAAAAAGAATGAACAGCTCGACAAAAAGCTGAAGGATGCCGACGCGGTGCGCGCACAGGCGGATGAGGCGCTTTCAAAGCAGCTCGAGATGTTAGAGGAGATCTCAGGTCTCTCTATCAACGAGGCAAAGGAGCAGCTGATCGAAAAGGTCGAAAGTCAGGTCAAGCACGAGCTGGCGCAGAGACTCGATGAGCTCGAGACACAGTTCAAGGAGGACGCCGAGGATAAGGCAAGAAATATCCTCTCCCTCGCAATACAGCGCTGTGCCGCAGACCACGTTGCAGAGGCAACTATTTCCTCCGTCGCCCTGCCCAGTGAGGAGATGAAGGGTAGGATAATCGGACGTGAGGGCAGAAATATCCAGAAGATCGAAACGCTCACGGGCGTCGAGCTTATTATCGACGATACGCCCGAGGCGATCACCATCTCAGGATTTGATCCCGTGCGCCGTGAGGTAGCAAGGATCGCACTCGAAAAGCTCATCTCCGACGGCCGTATCCACCCCGCAAGAATTGAGGAAATGGTGGAGAAGGCTCAGCGTGAGGTAGATGCCTCCGTTAAGCAAGCAGGTGAGAGAGCGACGTTTGAGGTCGGTATTCACGGAATACACCCCGAGCTCGTCAAGCTCCTCGGTCGCCTGCGTTACCGTACCAGCTACGGTCAGAATGTACTTAAGCACTCTATTGAGGTATCATTCCTTGCAGGAATGATGGCTGAGGAGCTCGGCGTTGATGCTACTACGGCAAGACGCGCAGGACTTCTCCACGATATCGGTAAGGCGTTCCCTCATGACGTTGAGGGTTCGCATGTTGAGATCGGTGTGAACGCCGTCAAGAAGTATAAGGAAAGCAAGGAGGTCGTACACGCTATCGAGGCTCACCATAACGACGTTGAGCCGAGAACGATCGTGGCGATACTCGTTCAGGCAGCGGACGCAGTCTCCGCCGCAAGACCCGGTGCACGCCGCGAGGATATGGAAAACTATATCAAGAGACTTCAGAAGCTGGAGGAGATCGCCGCAAGTTTCGACGGAGTTGAAAAGGCGTTTGCCATTCAGGCAGGACGTGAGGTCCGCGTAATGGTCAAGCCCGAGCAGGTCAATGATGAGGGAATGAAGCTCATCGCAAGAGAAATGGCTGCAAAGATTCAGTCTGAAATGAAATATCCCGGTCAGATAAAGATAAATATCATACGGGAAAGCAGAGCCGTAGATTACGCGAAGTAATTACTCGGCACATCTCAAGCAACTGTTCTTGTTGTTTTTATATAGATCATAAATAAAACCAACCTGAGAGTTATTCGGAAATTCCGATTTGAGTATAAAATCATAGCACCGTGCCACGCACGGTGCTATTTTTGATAGAACACGCCATATAGCGTGTTCTGATTTTTTGTTGAATGTTTCGGTTTATTCGATCCCAATGACCTTATACCCTGCGGACTCGACGGCGGAAATGAGAGCGGCGTCGGAGACGGGGGCGGTGAGAGTTACGCAGGCGCGCTTTTCGGTATGGCTGGGGGTTGCAGTCTCGACACCCTCTATTGCCTCGAGCGCGGTCTTTACGTGAGCCTCACAATGGGGGCACATCATTCCTTCAATTTTGATTATCTTTGTCATTTTTTCTGACTCCTTTGCTTTTATTTTTTCTGTTTTTTCCGTTTTTTCAAGCCTTCCCTTCCCGTGGCCCTTATAGATCCTCACAAGGTTGAGTCTTAATGCATTAGTAACGACACAGAAGCTCGAGAGGCTCATCGCAAGAGCGCCGATCATCGGGCTGAGCGTTACGCCGAATGGCACGAACACCCCTGCGGCGAGCGGAATTCCGAGGCAGTTATAGAAGAACGCCCAGAAAAGGCTCAGCTTTATATTATTCAACGTCGCACGGCTCAGTCTGATAGCGGCAGGAACGTCCGCGAGCGACTCCTTTATGAGCACGATGCTTGCGGAGTCAATGGCGATATCCGATCCACTGCCGATCGCTATGCCCGTATCCGCGGCGGTGAGGGCGGGGGCGTCGTTTATTCCGTCGCCGACCATGCCCACTCTGCCGTGCTTTTTCTTAAGCTCCGATATGACTCTCTCCTTGCCGTCGGGGAGAACGCCCGCGACCACCTCGTCGATGCCTGCATCCTTGGCTATTGCACGTGCGGTGCGCTCATTATCCCCTGTCAGCATAACGGTGTGTATGCCCATATCGTGAAGCTCAGCGATAGCCTCCCTCGCGTCGGGCTTTATCGCATCTGCTACCGCAATAATTCCAAGGAGCTTATCCCCTGCTGCAAAGAGCATTGCAGTCTTGCCCTCGCTCGAGAGCTGTGAGATCCTATCCGAGATATCGCTCGGGACGGGGATACGTGAGGATATGAACCTCTCATTTCCACCGATCACCGTGTCCTCGCCGATCTTTCCCTCGAGTCCGTTTCCTGCGACTGCCCTGAAGCCGACGACGTCGCGTTTTTCGATTCCGATCTCGTCGCCGTAGAGCATTACCGCTCTTGAAAGTGGGTGCTCGCTCATCGCCTCGAGCGAATATGCGAGCGTGAGGAGCGTTCCCTCGTCCACGCCCTCGCACGGAATGACATCGGTAGTCCTCGGCTCGCCGAGTGTGATCGTTCCCGTCTTATCGAGGGCGATCGCGCGTATCTTTCCTGCCTCCTCAAGAGAGGTCGCATTCTTAAACAGTATTCCGTTCTTCGCGCCGACACCGCTACCGACCATTATTGACACGGGCGTTGCGAGTCCGAGCGCGCAGGGGCAGCTGATAACGAGCACGGAGATCGCTCTCGTGAGCGAAAATGCAAGTTCCCTGCCGAGAAGCATCCAAGCTACAAGGGTTACGAGCGATATTCCCATCACCACGGGCACGAAAACGCCCGAGACGCGGTCTGCGAGCTTTGCGATGGGAGCCTTGCTTGACGAGGCATCGCTGACCATTTTTATTATCCTTGAGAGCATCGTTCCCTCGCCGACCTCGGTGGCACGGCAGCGCAAAAATCCCGATTGATTGACCGTTGCGGAATACACCCCATCGCCCGACGCCTTATCAATCGGCACGCTCTCCCCCGTGAGGGCGCTCTCATTGACGGCACTCTCTCCCTCGAGCACGACGCCGTCTACGGGAATACTCTCCCCCGGGCGTACCGTGAAGATATCGCCAACGCGCACCTCGGATATCGGAACGGAGATCTCCGCGCCGTCCCGTATCACTCTCGCCTCACTTGGGGCAAGGCGTGAGAGCCTGTCGAGCGCATCGGTCGTTCTGCCCTTGGCAACAGCCTCAAGCATTTTTCCGAGCGTTATTAGCACAAGTATCATTGCCGCCGACTCAAAGTATAGCCCGTGCAATATCTCATGCCTTTTTTCAAGTCCTCCCTCTCCTGCAAGCGCGGGTGAGAGCATTGAAAACATCATCGCGACGCTGTAAATGAACGACGCGCCCGAGCCGAGTGATACGAGCGTATCCATATTCGGCGCAAGATTTATCACACCGCGCACGCCGCTGATAAAAAATTTCTGATTTATCACCATTATCACGGTGCACAGCAGAAGCTGAAGGAGTGCAGTCGCCTCGGGGCTGTTTTCAAAATACGTCGGGAGAGGAAGCCCCCACATATTTCCCATTGAGACATACATAAGGACGGCGAGAAATCCGAGCGACACGATAAATCTGCGCCGCAGGATCGCTATCTCACCCTTAGCCGAGCCTCCGCTTTGTGCGGTGGGAGCATTTGATGCACCCTGCTCTGCGGCGGTCGCACCGTATCCCGCATGAACGACGGCGGCGATGACCTCAGCCTCTGTTGCCTCCCCCTCGACCTCCATCGAGCCGGTAAGGAGATTTACCGAGCACGCACTCACCCCGTCAAGCGAGCTGACCGCCTTCTCCACTCTCGCAGAGCACGCCGCACAGCTCATTCCGCTCACCGTATATTTTTTCGATATATTTTTACTCAATCTGTTCATCACCTCTTTGCGGTTAGTTATCACTAACTCATATTATACACCCTTTCGCAGAAAAAATCAATACCAAAGCCGCAATATCCTTGTTTTTTACCCCCTTTTTCTCCCTTCGAAAAAATATCTTGCATTTTTGCATATAATATAAGGATCCCGATCCAATATATACGTGGAGGTGTCGGCTGTACCGACGGGGCGTTTATTTTTAATATTACTCAAGGTCAATAAAAAATCCACTTCTTACGAAGTGGATTTTTTGTAGAATATGAGGAATTATTCCTTAATTTCTTCCATAATGAACGCCTCAAGAACGTCGCCAAGCTTGATATCATTGAACTTTTCAAGTCCGATTCCGCACTCGTAGCCTGCCGCTACCTCCTTTGCGTCGTCCTTAAATCTCTTGAGCGAGGAGATCTTATCCTCAAATATCACTATGCTGTCACGAACGACTCTGATCTCGGCGGATCTTGCAACCTTACCGTCGGTGATATACGAGCCTGCGATCGTTCCGACACCGGGAACGTGTATGGTCTGACGTACCTCAGCGTGTCCGAGAACGACCTCGCGGAACTTCGGAGCGAGCATTCCCTTCATCGCGGCGGTTATCTCCTCGATGCACTCGTAAATGACGCGGTACGTGCGTATCTCGACCTTCTGTCTGTCCGCAGAGTCCGTAGCGCCCTTGTCGGGACGGACGTTGAAGCCGACGATGATCGCATTCGATGCAGCGGCGAGCATTACGTCGCCCTCGGTTATGCCTCCGACCGCGGAGTGGATAACTCTGACCTTGACCTCATCGTTGGAGAGCTTCTGGAGCGACGCGCGAACTGCCTCTGCAGAGCCGTCGACATCAGCCTTGACGATGATATTAAGATCCTTGACGCCCTCGGCGATCTGATTGAAGAGGTCGTTGAGGTTAGCGCGCGCGTTAGCCTTAAAGAGCTCCTCCTTCGCCTTCGTGCGTCTTTGCTCGGCAAGCTCCCTTGCCATCTTCTCGTCCGCGACCGCATTGAATTCATCGCCCGCGATCGGAACGTCCGAAAGTCCGATTATCTCAACGGGAACGGAGGGGCCTGCCTCCTTAAGGGGCTTGCGGTTGTGGTCGGTCATTGCACGAACACGTCCGACTGCCGTTCCTGCGATAACGATATCACCGTTGCGGAGCGTACCGTTCTGAACGAGGACTGTCGCAACAGGTCCTCTGCCCTTATCGAGCTTTGCCTCGATAACTATGCCCTTTGCGTGGCGGTTGGGGTTAGCCTTGAGCTCCTTGACCTCTGCGACGAGCAATACGCTCTCGAGCAGGTCGTCAATTCCCTTGCCCGTCTTTGCGGAAACGGGAACACAGATAACATCGCCGCCCCATTCCTCGGGAACGAGATCGTATCTCGTGAGCTCCTGCTTTACCGTGTCGGGATCCGCCGTGGGCTTATCCATCTTGTTTATTGCTACTACGATATCTATACCTGCCGCCTTGGCGTGGTTGATAGCCTCAATGGTCTGGGGCATGATACCGTCGTCCGCCGCGACCACAAGGATCGCTATATCCGTCGCCTGCGCACCTCTTGCACGCATAGCGGTGAACGCCTCGTGTCCGGGGGTGTCAAGGAAGGTAATGTCCTTACCCTTGACCTTGACTCTGTAAGCGCCTATGTGCTGAGTTATACCGCCTGCCTCGCCCGAGGTAACGCTCGTGTGTCTTATCGCGTCGAGCAAGGATGTCTTACCGTGGTCAACGTGTCCCATTACGCAAATAACGGGAGCTCTCTCGCAGAGCGTTTCATCGGTGTCGACCGTGCCGTCAAAGAGCCTTTCCTCAATGCTGACAACGACCTCCTTGGTCGCTATCGCACCGAGCTCGTCGGCTATGAGGTACGCCGTATCAAAGTCGATGACCTGATTTACCGTAACCATCATTCCCATCATCATAAGACGCTTGACGACCTCGCCCGCCGTTACCTTAAGTCGCGACGCAAGCTCTCCTACGGAGATCTCGTCGGGGATGGTGATGCTGATCGGCTGCTTCTTTACGACCTGCTTCTCCTGCTTTCTGCCACCCTTGTCAAATTTATTGCTCTGCTGATTTTTCTTATTGATCCTCTGATTTCCTGCGCGTATATCCTTTACGCTGTCGGGAACGTAATTGTCAAGCTTCTCGTCGTACTTCGAGGCGTCGTAGCTCGAGCCGCGCATATCAACTATACGGGTAGCTCCGCTCTTCTTGGAGACCTCGCCCTTCGCAGTCTGCTCACGGACGATGGCGGTGCGCTTGAAGTGCTCCTTCGGCGCATTCTGGTTCATCTCGTCCTTGTCCCTGCCAAAGCCGCCGCCCTGCTGATTTTTCTTGCCGCCGTTTCCGCCCTGCTGACCGTAGGGCTTCTGCGAGGACTGCTGACCGTACTGTGTGCCCCTGCCCTGCTGCGGTCTTGCACCGTCCGCCTGCTGTCTGGGGGCTTGCGATCCGCCCTTGTTATAGCCGTCCGTGCCCTGACGCTGAGGTGTGCCCGTGCGCTGAGGCTGTGCCCCTGCACGGTCTCCCTGCGGTCTCTGCGAGGACTGCTGAGTCTGCTTATTTCCCGAACGGTTATCCTGTCTTGCTACGTTATCGGTCTTTTGAATTTTGGATCTTGTGTCTGCCTCCTGTGCAGTCTTGGGCTTAGCCCTTCTTGCCTCTGCCTCTGCCCTTGCTTTTGCCTCCGCTTTAGCCTTAGCCTCCGCTTCCGCCCTTGCCTTAGCCTCTGCCTCGGCTTTTGCCTTTGCCTCCGCTTCTGCCCTTGCCTTAGCCTCCGCCTCAGCCTTAGCCTTCTCCTCAGCCGCCTTAGCCTCCGCCAGAGCCGACGGGATATAGGTATCCCCGAAGATATAGGAGTCTATGTCCTTTATCTGATTTTGTCGGGTGAGGGTATCAAGAAAAATGTCAAATTCTCTGTCCTCAAGAGCCGCCTGATTTTTTACGACTATGCCCTTATCGGAGAGAAGGTCGACTATGTCCTTGCTCTTTATCCCCAAATCCTTTGCTAATTGATTTACCTTAAATTGTGGATTTGCCATTAAGTACCTCCAAAAATTCTGTTTTCAAAACCGTTCTGCGCGGTGTCGGCAGGTGCAATGCCTACACCGTTACTATTCCAAATTCTTCATTATCATTTCGTAAAAGCCCCTGTCGGTGATAGCCACCGCGGCGAGTGCCGATCGCTTTCCGACCGCGTGCGCGAGCGCGTCGCCGTCAAGTGGGAGCTGTACTCTCTCTATGCCGTAGAAGGAGCATTTGTTGGAGAGCCTTTTGTGCGTATTCGCCGATGTGTCCGACGCCTCGAGCACGGCAAATATCTCTCTGCCCCTCTGCATAGCCTCGACCACCATCGGTGTACCGCAGATGAGCCTGCCTGCCTTAGCGCAAAGACCGAGCGAGCCCAAAAGCCCTTTTTGCATCCTTTGCATCTCCTGCATCTCCTGCGTCATTTCAGCTCCTCGAGCCTGCGATCAAGCTCCTCATATATTCCATCGGGGATCTCGCAGTCGAGGTGCTGTGCCAGCCTGCCGCTCTTCTTTGCCTTCGCAAGGCAGGTCGAGCGCGGGCAGATGTATACGCCTCTGCCGTTTTTTCTGCCCGTTGCGTCAAGGCTTATCTCGCCCTCGGGGGATCTGACCACACGTATGAGCTCCCCCTTGGGAAAATGCTCGCTGCAGCCAACGCACTGACGCATCGGGATCTTTTTCTTCTTCTGATCCATAAAAATACCGTTAAGTCAAGATCGTGAGCGTATTACTCCGTCTTGATATCTATCTTTATACCCGTAAGTCTTGCCGCAAGGCGGACGTTCTGTCCCTCCTTACCGATGGCAAGGCTGAGCTGGTCGGGCGCAACGATGACCTTGCAGCTCTTCTCCGCGATCATTTCAACGGAAATGGTGGGTGCGGGAGAAAGTGCCTCGCGGACGTACTCCGCAGGATCCTCGCTATATCTTACTATGTCTATCTTCTCGCCTGCAAGCTCACCGATGATGGCATTTATCCTCATTCCGTGGTTGCCTATGCACGCACCAATGGGATCGACCTCATCGTCCCTCGACTGCACGGAGATCTTCGTTCTCGAGCCTGCCTCGCGGCAAACGCCCTTGATAACGACCGTTCCGTCCGCGATCTCGGGCACCTCAAGCTCAAATATCCTTCTGACGAGCCCTGCGTGTGTACGGGAGAGCGTAACGATGGGACCTCTTCCCTCCTTGTTGACCTGAAGCACGTAGACCTTTATCTTATCGCCGACGGTAAGTACCTCACCCGGGATCTGCTCGGCGTAGAGGAGAGTAGCAAAGCCGTTCTCCGTCTCGAGCAGGACATTTCCCGTCTCGGGGTTGATCTTGCTGACGGTCGCTGTGATGATCTCGTCCCTGCAGTTCTCGTAAGCCTCCTGCTTCACTCTTCTCTCACCCTCACGTATGCCCTGAATGATGACGGACTTTGCCGCACCTGCGCTGAGGCGTCTGAAGTTCTTGGGCTTCACCTCTCTCTCGACGATGGAGCCTACGGTATACTTCTTAGCGATACCGCGAGCCTCCTCAAGAGATATCTGTGTCTCGGGATCCTCAACGACCTCGACGACCTCCTTCTGAAGATACATCTTGACGTCCTCCTTAGCCTCATCGATAACGACACGGACGTTGGAGCCTGCTCCGTACTCCTTCTTGAATGCGGATACGAGAGCCGCCTCTATCTTCTCATACATATAAGTCTTGGGAATGCCCTTTTCCTTTTCGAGCATATCAAGAGCGGCGAATAATTCCTTGTTCATTTTAATTTCTCCTTGTTAAAAGTCAAATACTGTTTGCAGCTTGGCGATCTCGCTTTTTTCAAATTCCATGCGTCCGCCGTCGGTCTCGATGACCACACGTCCCTCACCGTCAAGTCCCGAGAGGACTCCGACGAAGGATTTTGCCCCGTTGCGCGGCGTATAAAGACGTAGCTCAACTCGCTCGCCCGTGCACGCCTCGATGTGCGCATCGGTCTTTATCTGACGCTCCACCCCGGGCGACGTAACCTCAAGATAATACGACTCCTCGATGGGATCTGCCTCGTCGAGCATGGGATCTATCGTTCTGTGGAAGCGCTCGCAGGTGTCGATATCTATCCCCGCATCGGAATCTATCGTTATACGCAATATCTTCCTTGAGCCCTCCTTGACGAACTCAACGTCCCAGAGCATTATGCCCATTTTTTCTGCCACAGGGGAGACGAGCTCCGTAACCGTGGCTACAACGCTTTTTTTGATCATTTCTAAAAAATCTGCCTTTTCAAGAATTAAGAGTGGGTTTGTTCGGAACCCACTCTCAGCTTAGTATGCTTTATTATAGCACACCTTTTTCCATTTTGCAATAGCTTTTTGATAATTTTTTTCATTTTTTTAAATTTATACTAAATTTATACTAAATAATCAAAAATTGTGTTTACAAAATCGGGTTTTCGTGATATAATTATTGGAAGAATTAATATAAGATGCCGTACCGTGCCTCTTAATAAATAAGAATTATCAAAGGAGAGACGACGTCCAATGAGTAAAAAGGAAAAAAATAAGATATTCGCGGGAACTCACCTGCTTTTGTGGATATGTCTGCTCAGCAGTGCCCTGTTCATCGGGCTTTTTGCGATGATAGATATATTTGTCGACAATTACCCGAGATGGATAGGAGCGGTGCTCTTTGCCGCGGATGTGATATTCATTTTAGTGGTATATTTCGTTTCGAGAAATAAGAGCAGGCTCGAGGCAAGCTTTCAGGCAAAGTCGATACTGATGGAGAGAGCCATGACGGGCATGATGAGGGACGTCGATATTCCCTGCGTGCTCATTCTCCGCTCGGGACTCGTAATGTGGTCCTCGCGCGGTATGCAGAATATGCTCGGCATATCGGAGAGCCTTCTTCAGAAAAACCTCGGCGAGCTCTGCGGCTTCAACGTTGACGATCTCGTTTATACACTTCCCGAGGACGAGAACGGCGAGGTCGGCGACTGCGGCTCCGTGCCCGTAGTGGTCTGCGGCAGGAACTATTACGCCAAGATATACCGTCAGACGCTCGGCACGAACTCCTACTACCTCATAACCTTCACCGATTACACCGAGTACGAGCAGCTCCGCCTTCGCAGTGGGGCAGAGGCGCCCGTCGTTGCGCATATAGTCCTCGATAACCTCACGGAGATCGCGGAGTACGTAAGAGTAAATTACCGCTCCGCCGCTAACGAGATAGAGGAGATACTCAAGAAATTCGCATCCGATATGGACGGATTTATCAGAGAGTATAACCGCGACAAGTATATTATGGTATTTTCAAAGGCTAAATATGACGAGTGTGCCGAAAACAGGTTCGACATACTTGAAACGGTCAGAAACGTTCGCCTCGGCGACAGCTCGATCCCCGTAACCATCTCAATGGGAATCTCCCTTGTCGGAGATACCTTTGAGGAGCGTGAGGAAAACGCCTTCTCCGCTCTCGAATTTGCGCTCCAGCGCGGCGGCGATCAGGTCGCAGTCAAGTGTGAGGACGACGTGCTCTTCTTCGGCGGTAAGGCAAAGGGCGTGCAGAAAAAATCAGGCTCCTTTGCGAGAGTTTTCGCAACACAGCTCACCTCCTACATCGCACAGGCAGAAAACGTCCTCATCATGGGACACGCAAATCCCGACTTTGACGCCATCGGCGCGTGCGTCGGTATAGCAAGGCTCTGTATGTACTGCGGACTCAAGCCCAAGATCATAATGAACACCAAGTGCTCCGCATTCCGTGCGTGCACCGAAAAGCTCCTTGCGCTCGATGACTACAAAAACGTATTCATCTCCGCGGAGGCAGGGCTTGATATGATACGCTCCGACACGCTCCTTATCATAGTCGACGCTAATAACTTCAATATACTCGAGTCCTCGGATATAGTCAACAATGTCAATAATCTCGTCGTCATCGACCACCACCGTAAGGTCGCGGAATTTGAGAACGAGCCTCTGCTCTCCTACATAGAGCCCTCCGCCTCGTCCGCATCGGAGATCATAACGGGAATACTCGAGCAGTGCCTTCCCTCGGACACGTTGTATAAGGAGGAGGCAAATATCCTGCTCGCAGGTATCATGGTCGATACAAAGAATTTCACACGTACCACGGGTACTAAGACCTTCTCTGCCGCAATGTATCTGCGCGGAGTGGGTGCAAACTCCGAGATCGCCGAAACGTACTTCCACGAGCCGTTCGACAGCTTTATGAGCGAGGTCAAGTTCAATACCAATGTTACCATGTACCTCGACAGGATAGCGATAACCGAGAGCAACGGAAACGATCCCACCTTCGACCGTATAGCGGCGGCTAAGGCGGCGGATAAGCTTCTCACCGTGCGTGGCGTAGATGCGTCCTTCGCACTCGTCAGCATAGACGGCACTATACACATCTCCGCACGCTCGAACGGTACCGTCAACGTTCAGCTCATTCTCGAGAAGCTCGGCGGCGGCGGACATTTCGATTCCGCGGCGGCGGCTGTCAAGGGTAGCGATATGCGCTCGACGCTCTACGCTCTCAAGCGTGCCATCGACGAGTATTTTCTCGAAAATTGACGGCTTTTCAAGATTTTTTAAGAATCATATTATAGAATTTCAAGGTTAGGAGACAAAATTTATGAAGGTAATGCTAATTCAGGACGTCAAGGGTCAGGGCAAGAAGGATCAGATAATCGAGGTATCCGACGGATACGCGAGGAATTTCCTTTTCCCCAAGAGGCTTGCGGTCGTAGCCGATGCAAAGGCTGTAAACGAGGCAAGAAATAAGGAGGCGTCCAATCAACACAAGATAGACGTCGCAAGGGCACAGGCGCAGGAGCTTAAGGATAAGCTCGCCGCCATCACCCTCGTCATCACAGAGAACGCAGGAAGCGACAGCCGTCTTTACGGTGCGGTAACCTCAAAGGATATCGTGGAGCATCTTGCAAAGGATCACGGAATAGTTATAGACAAAAAGAAGCTGGTAATGTCCGAGAGCATCAAGACCTTCGGAGTATACAGCGTCGATGTAAAGCTCTACGGCGCAGAGATCACAGGTACCGTCAAGGTGCAGGTCTGCCCGAGACAGTAAGGCGGCAGTATGAACGAGGAGCTTAACAGAAAATTACCCTTCTCCCTCATCGCGGAGCAATCCCTTCTCGGCTCGATACTCATTGATCCTGCGTCCATAAACGAGGTCGCAGATATCGTCAAGTCGGAGGATTTCTATATCACCGAGCATAAGCAGATCTACCTTGCCGCAACGGAGCTGTTTATGACGAACCGCGAGATCGACGTCGTAACGCTCATAGACACGCTCGTGCAGAAGGGTATCTACGACAAGAGCGGCGGTGAGGATTATATCAAAACGCTCTCGGAGGTCGTTCCGAGTGCGCTCAACGTCAAGGATTATGCAAGGATAGTCAAGGAAAAGAGTGCGCTTCGTCAGCTCATCGACGTCTGTGCGGAGATAAATGACAAGGCGTATTCCGAGCAGGATTCCGCATCGGGCATCATCGAGCTTGCCGAGAGCAAGATATTTGCGATCGCCCAAGGCAGGGATACTAAGAATTTCAGACATATAAAGGACGTGCTCGGCTCGGTCTATAACGAGCTTCACACTCTTTCTACCGATCCCGCCGCCGCACATGGCACACCCACGGGATTTTCGGGCATCGACAGAGTGCTCGTCGGAATGGGTAACTCCGACCTCGTGCTTATCGGCGCGCGCCCCGGTATGGGTAAGACATCATTTGCGCTCAATATCGCTACGAACGTCGCACAGAGCACAAAGAAGAAGGTCTGCGTATTCTCTCTTGAGATGAGCGCGGAGCAGCTCGTTTCGCGTATACTCTCGAGCGAGGCACTCGTCAACAGCAACGAGCTGCGCTCGGGCAAGCTCTCCGAGGAATCGTGGGAGAAGATCGCGGACGCAAGCTCGCGTCTTGCACTCTGCGATATACTTATAGACGACACCTCGGGACTCAGCGTAACGGAGATGAAGGCAAAGCTCCGCAGAGTTGACAATCTCGGGCTCGTCATAGTCGACTACCTCCAGCTCATGCAGAGCGACAGAAGGATCGACAACCGCGTTCAGGAGGTCGCAGAGATCTCTCGTTCGCTTAAGATAATGGCAAAGG
>CAYPRM010000008.1:30041-47465 GCA_964413365.1 uncultured Lachnospiraceae bacterium
AACCGCGTTCAGGAGGTCGCAGAGATCTCTCGTTCGCTTAAGATAATGGCAAAGGTATGGGTAAGACATCATTTGCGCTCAATATCGCTACGAACGTCGCACAGAGCACAAAGAAGAAGGTCTGCGTATTCTCTCTTGAGATGAGCGCGGAGCAGCTCGTTTCGCGTATACTCTCGAGCGAGGCACTCGTCAACAGCAACGAGCTGCGCTCGGGCAAGCTCTCCGAGGAATCGTGGGAGAAGATCGCGGACGCAAGCTCGCGTCTTGCACTCTGCGATATACTTATAGACGACACCTCGGGACTCAGCGTAACGGAGATGAAGGCAAAGCTCCGCAGAGTTGACAATCTCGGGCTCGTCATAGTCGACTACCTCCAGCTCATGCAGAGCGACAGAAGGATCGACAACCGCGTTCAGGAGGTCGCAGAGATCTCTCGTTCGCTTAAGATAATGGCAAAGGAGCTGAATGTTCCGATAATCTGCTGCGCACAGCTCTCCCGCGGTCCCGAGTCGAGAACGGACAAGAAGCCGATGCTCTCCGACCTGCGTGATTCGGGTGCTATCGAGCAGGATGCCGACGTCGTAATGTTCCTTTACAGACAGGAATATTATAAGACCGACGCTGCCCCCGAGGAGAACAATAATGCAAACGTCGTTGAGGTCATCGTCGCCAAGAACCGCCACGGTTCAACAGGAAGCATCAAGGTGGGTTGGATAGGTCAGTACACCAAGTTCCGCACCATCGCAGAGGACAGAGTAGAAAATTAAGTAAAGCCTCAAGGAGGACGTATGAAGGACAGTATGACAATTTCATATCGCTCTCCGAGGTCGCTCGCAGGTCTTGCACCTGACGCTCCCGTGCTCCTTGCCCTCTCGGGCGGAGAGGACTCGTGCGTCCTGCTCGATCTGTTAGCGGAGGACGCAAGACGCAACGATTTCACACTCGTTGCGGCGCATTTTAACCATAAAATAAGGGGCGAGGAGGCAGAGCGCGACGCTGAATTTTGCCGCGTGCTCGCCGAAAGCTATAATATTCCCTTCACCCTCGGCTCTGCCGACGTTCCAAGGCTCGCAAGAGAGCACGGAACGGGCATCGAGGAGGAGGCAAGAGCGCAGAGATACGCGTTTTTTGAGAGCGTGATGAGCGAGAGAGGGATAAAGCTCCTCGCCACCGCACACCACGCACAGGATCAGGCGGAGACCGTCCTGCTCCACGTGCTCCGCGGTTCGGGCATCGGCGGACTTCGGGGAATACTTCCCTGCCGTCAATTCGGAAGCGGCTATATCGTAAGACCTCTCCTTGAGGCGGAGAAATCCGATATCTCCCGCTACGCACGGGAGCACGGGCTGAAATTCGTTACCGACAGCACAAATTCCGATGAGACCTATGCACGCAATTTTTTGCGCTCAAGCGTCATTCCACTCCTTACCGAGCTTCAGCCGAGTCTTGCTAGATCTCTTGCAAGGCTTGCGGAGAACGCAGGTCAGGCCGATTCCCTCATTGAGGAGCAGGCTCGGGAGCTTGTCAAAAAAACGGGCTATCCGATCCCCCTCTCCGAGCTGTCCGAGGTGCATATAGCGGTGCGAGCACGTGCCCTCTCAAATGCCTTTGAGGAATTTTCAGGCGGCTCGCATCTTGAAAAGACGCATATCGATGCATTACTCGCACTCTGCGAGAACGCACGCCCACACTCGTCCGTCTCCCTTCCCTCGGGAATGAGAGGCACTGTCGAGCAGAACGCCGTCGTGTTTGCTAAGGAGCTGCGCACGCACGCAGGAGCGTGTAAGGATTACCGCATACCGCTCGCCGAGGGTACATATTCCCCCTGCGAGGGTGTAAAAATAGAAATATCCCGTGTTTACGGATATGGGGATAAAAATAAAGATAAAATGACGCTCTGCCTTCCATCCGACCTTGCAGATGGCGCGATCCTACGCCCAAGACGTGAGGGAGATACCGTAAGAGTCAGAGGAATGACAAAGAGCGTAAAGAAATTAATGAACGAAAAAAAGCTGGCACTCGGAAAAAGAGCCGTAATGCCGATGCTCGTGCGAGATGGGGAGATACTCTGGATCCCCTCCGTCACAATATCCGAGAGCATCGCAGAGCGTCACGCAGCCGAGGGCAGCATACTGTGGAAAATAGCCGTAAGCGTCGATATCGACAACACGGCAGGCCCACTATAAATATTACCGTACCAATGGAGGAACTTAATGAAAAGTAACGCAAAAATCATAGTATTTTATCTTGTGCTAATAGCCGTGATCTTCATCGCAATCTTTGCGATGATAGGCACACCGCAGAGCAAGGAGGATCCCACCTTCAGCGATATTATGAGCTATTTCGAGCAGGACAGGGTAAAGCAGTTTACAGTATCGAACAGTAATGTCCTTACCATGGTGGTGTATAAGACCGACGATACGGGCGTCATCACCGATAAGACCGAGAAGATAAGCTACAAGCTTCGCGACGTCGATATATTCAGGGACGAGTTCAATAGGATAAACGATGCTCAGACGCTGACCAGACTTGAAAAATATGACTACGAGCCGCTGGCGGAATATTCGTGGTGGCTGACGATGATACCCAATCTGCTTCTGATCGCCGCAATGATCTTCATCGGCATCTATATGACCAAGCAGATGAATAAAAACTCGGGCGGTATGATGAGCTTCGGCAAGGCTAAGGCTCATACCCCTCCGAACGATAAGAATAAGGTAACCTTTGCGGATGTCGCGGGTGCGGAGGAGGAGAAGGAGGAGCTCGTCGAGATCGTCGAATTCCTTAAGGATCCTCAGAAATTCGCACGCCTCGGCGCAAGGATCCCCCACGGCGTATTGCTCGTGGGCCCTCCAGGAACGGGTAAAACGCTCCTTGCAAAGGCAGTCGCAGGAGAGGCAGGAGTTCCCTTCTTCTCAATGTCGGGCTCGGATTTCGTCGAGATGTACGTCGGCGTAGGTGCGAGCCGCGTCAGAGACCTCTTTGATACAGCAAGAAAAGCCCCCGCTGCTATAATCTTCATCGACGAGATAGACGCAGTAGGACGTCAGAGGGGCGCAGGACTCGGAGGCGGCCACGACGAGAGAGAGCAGACGCTCAATCAGCTTCTTGTTGAGATGGACGGCTTCGGCACGCACGAGGGCATAATCATAATGGCGGCTACCAACAGAGCCGATATCCTCGATCCCGCACTTCTCCGTCCGGGACGCTTCGACCGTCAGGTCAGAGTCGGATATCCCGATATCAGAGGACGTGAGGCAATCCTTCAGGTACACGCAAGGAAGAAGCCGATGGAGAGCACCGTTGACTTCCATAAGATAGCACAGAGCACTATAGGCTTTACGGGCGCGGATCTTGCAAATCTCCTTAATGAGGCGGCACTCCACGCGGCTAAATGCGGTAAGAGCCTCATCGGAATGGACGATATTGAGAAATCCTATATGAAGATACTTTTAGGTCCGCAGAAAAAGACGAGAGTCAGGACCGAGGCGGATAATAAGCTCACAGCCTACCACGAGGCAGGACACGCAGTCGCTTCCTATTATTGCGAGCATACCGATCCCGTCAAGTTCATCTCAACCGTTCCCTCGGGCAACGCAGGCGGTGTTACCGTCAATATTCCCGAGCAGGATACCTTCACCATGACCAAAAAGCAGATGCTCGATAGCATCGTTCTCGCACTCGGAGGCAGAGTTGCGGAGGAGCTTATACTTGACGATGTCTCCACGGGCGCGTCGAGTGATATCCAGCAGGCAACTCGTACCGCTAAGAATATGGTAACGAGATACGGAATGAGCGAAAAGCTCGGAACCGTGCTCTATGGCTCGGGACACTCCGATACAGAGGTGTTCCTCGGCAGGGATTTCAATAGCAGTAAGAATTATTCCGAGAAGATTGCAGCAGAGATCGACGACGAGGTGCGCAATATCATCGAGGAGGCTTACGATAGGTGTAAAAAGATCCTCAGCGAGCATATAGATAAGCTCCACCTCATAGCAGGCTACCTGCTCAGAGCGGAATTTATGGACGCCGATCAGTTCAAGGCGGCTATGGAAAATGACCTCACCTTCGACGAGATCGACGAGATCCTCCGTGAGAAGGAGCGTAAGAGCCGCGAGGAAAATGAGAAAAAGCTCCTTGAGGAGCAGGAGGAACAGCGTAAGGTCGAGGAGGAGCTCCGCCGCGAGAAGGAGGAGCGCGAAAAAATGAAGAACGATCCCTACGGAACGACCTTCGACGATATGCCCGAGGATACAGACTCGAGCGAGGATAAATAACCCGTAATATAATAATGAATAAAAACGAAAATGCCGATTGTAATGATCGGCATTTTTCGGGGATCGGGCAGTAGAATAATATCACCGTTGCCCCCTCTCCCCCTCGTTCGCGTAGCGAACATATTGAGTGTCGAAGGCACATAATCCCCATTGGCAGTATTCAAAAATAGTGCAAGCCTCGCTCAAACAAAAGCTTTTATTCACAACCAACACACAAACAGGAGAAAATTATGGATCTCATTTTAGCTTCAAAATCGCCGAGACGGCGCGAGATACTCGAGGATCTCGGCGTAAAATTCCGCATACTGACCTGCGACACCGACGAGCACACCGACGAGCACGACGGCGATCGCTACGTTTGCGAGGTCGCTCGCAGAAAGGGCGAGGCTGTCTATCGCTCACTCCAAGCCGATGGCGGTCTGAGTGCCGACACGGTCATTCTCGCCTGCGACACGGTTGTTGTATCGCCCGACGGCGAGATTATGGGCAAGCCCCTCTCGCGCGAGGATGCGCGCCGAATGTTGCTCTCCTTCTCGGGCAAGGAGCACCTTGTGATCAGCGGTATCTGCCTCATCACCGAGCGCGGGATCATCACCGAGAGTGAGACGACGCACGTTTCCTTTGACGAGATCGACCTGTGCGAGCTTGAGCATTACCTCGACACGGACGAGCCCTACGACAAGGCAGGTGCATACGCGATACAGGGCTACGCATCGCTCTGGATCCGCGGCATCGTCGGCGACTACTTCAACGTCGTCGGACTTCCCGTAAAGCACCTCTCCGACCTGATGAAGCGCGAGCTTGGGATTTCACTTCTGTAACGGAAAAGCATCAAAAAAGCACCCAAATTGCGGGTGCTTTTGCTTTCTCAATAATTCTCCTTCTTGATCTCAAAGAACGCCTGCTTGTGAGAGCAAACGGGGCAGACCTCGGGAGCTTTTTTGCCCACCACGAGGTGTCCGCAGTTTCTGCACTCCCACATGACCTGCTCGCCCTTTTCAAACACCCTCTGCATCTGCACATTACTCAGCAGGGCGAGATAACGCTCCTCGTGGTAGCGCTCGATCGCCGCGACCTGTCGGAATTTCAGAGCACCTTGTGATCAGCGGTATCTGCCTCATCACCGAGCGCGGGATCATCACCGAGAGTGAGACGACGCACGTTTCCTTTGACGAGATCGACCTGTGCGAGCTTGAGCATTACCTCGACACGGACGAGCCCTACGACAAGGCAGGTGCATACGCGATACAGGGCTACGCATCGCTCTGGATCCGCGGCATCGTCGGCGACTACTTCAACGTCGTCGGACTTCCCGTAAAGCACCTCTCCGACCTGATGAAGCGCGAGCTTGGGATTTCACTTCTGTAACGGAAAAGCATCAAAAAAGCACCCAAATTGCGGGTGCTTTTGCTTTCTCAATAATTCTCCTTCTTGATCTCAAAGAACGCCTGCTTGTGAGAGCAAACGGGGCAGACCTCGGGAGCTTTTTTGCCCACCACGAGGTGTCCGCAGTTTCTGCACTCCCACATGACCTGCTCGCCCTTTTCAAACACCCTCTGCATCTGCACATTACTCAGCAGGGCGAGATAACGCTCCTCGTGGTAGCGCTCGATCGCCGCGACCTGTCGGAATTTCAGTGCGATCGCTTCAAATCCCTCCTCCTCCGCCTCCTCGGCAAAGCGCTTATACATATCACTCCACTCGTAATGCTCACTCTCCGCGCCGTTCTTCAGGTTTTCCTCGGTATTTCCGAGTCCCCCGAGTAGCTTGAACCAGATCTTGGCGTGCTCCTTCTCATTATTCGCCGTCTCATCAAATATCGCCGCCAGCTGCTCAAAGCCCTCCTTCTTCGCCACCGAGGCGAAATAGGTATACTTGTTTCTCGCCTCGCTCTCGCCCGTAAAGGCGTCCCTCAGATTTTGTTCAGTCTTGCTTCCCTTAAGCTCCATGCGCCACCCCCAAAAAATTTATCAAATATATTTTTGCCATTTCGCTTGACATTAATTCACTTTTGCTCTATAATTACAGAGTATTTTTTCACAAGAGGTAATTTAACAATTTATGAAAAGAATTGCAACTGTTCAGGATATATCCTGCTTTGGAAAATGCTCTCTCACCGTGGCACTTCCCATAATATCTGCTATGGGTGTTGAATGCTGTATAGTCCCGACGACGGTGCTCTCAACGCACACCTGCGGCTTTACGGGCTATACCGTCCGCGACATTTCCGATGAGCTCCTGCCCATCGCGGAGCATTGGAGGCGTGAGGGTATTCGCCTTGACACCATATACACGGGATATCTCGCAAATGAAGGTCAGATCGACCTCACAAGGCAGTTTATAGAAATCGTCGGCGAGGGTGCACACATTCTCGTCGATCCCGCAATGGCGGATAACGGTAAGCTCTACCCTGCCTTCGGCGCGGATTTTCCCAAAAAAATGCTCGAGCTCTGCTCCATCGCCGACACGGTGTGCCCAAACATCACCGAGGCGTGCCTGCTCCTCGGTAAGAAATATAAGGAATACGGCACCTACGGCGAGGATTATATTCGCGACCTCATTCGCGGCTTTACGGAGTTTGGAATTTCGCAGGTCGTGATCACGGGCGTGCGCCTTGGCGAGCGTCACGGCGCTGTTGCCTACGACTCCAAGATCGGCGAGTATAGATACATTTCGACTACCCACCTTCCCTGCTCCTTCCACGGCACGGGCGACGTTTTCTCGTCCACGCTCTGCGGTGCGCTGACGGGTGGAAAGAATGTCTACGATGCGACGCAGACCGCGGTAGATTTCACCTTCGCCTGCATAGAAAAAACGCTCCCCGACAAGGACACCCACCCCTACGGCGTGAAGCTTGAGGAATGTCTTGGAATCCTCACAAAATAAAACACAATATCAAAATAACGATAAGCTCCCCCTCGGATCACCGAGGGGGAGCTTTTAGTTTGGCTTTATCTGTTGCAGCAGCTTATCAGAAGCAGTGCAATGATAATGAGCCAGACATAATCGTTTTCGAGAAGATTGCAAAGGCAGTTGTTCATAAAAGCTCCGTTTCCGTTGCGAGCCGACGGCGTGTCGGCGTCTGCAACATAGTATGATTTTTCGCAATCGGATATGTCGAATTTCTCCGCTTGCTTTATTATCATTCTATGTCGCTTTTTTTAATGTGTTACAGGGGGCTTTTATTCGACCTGCGGAAGCTTATCGGGATCGCAAGACACGAGAGCTTCGTCAAAGCACGCCTCGACGTCCTCATCTGCAAGGAATACGAAGCCGTTGCTCAAAATGTACGAGTCGAATGTGTGATTATTCATGGTTTTATGGAAATTTGCGCGCGAAAATTGCACATTTTCCACTCCCTCAATTTTATTGTAGCACAAGCTCCGTTCCCAGTCACGAATTTTATTCAAATAAAGGTATTTTTTGTAATATTGTGCAAGTTTACCCATGTAATCTTCACATTCAAACAAAAAAATCAGCGGAAAATTCCACTGATTTTTTGATCTTACGCTTTTCTTATATAGGATCTCGTCCGCTTACCGCGCGGTATATATCCTCGCTCGTAGGCACTTATTGCATGGAGCATTCCCATAGCGAGATAGAGCGCGAGCATTGACGAGCCTCCTGCACTCATAAACGGCAGGGTGATCCCGATGACGGGCAGGAGCGCAAGGCACATTCCGATATTCATCACCGCCTGCACGACGAACATTCCTGCCACGCCGATGCAGATAAGTGCGCCAAATTCATTCCTGCACCTCCCTGCGATCTTCATCATTCTCACGACAAGGAGCACGAGCACAACGAGGAATGCGACCGCTCCGACGAAGCCGAACATTTCACAATACGTAGCAAATATAAAGTCCGTATGCGACGCCGGAAGCACCTCATAAAAGCCACCCGAGCTGATTCCTCTGCCGAAAAATCCGCCTGCGGATATTGCGTCGAGGGAGAGCAGCGGCTGAAACCCGAAGCCCGTCGGATCAAGCTCAGGCTGGAAGCCGTAGAGTATTCTATTCTGCTGATACGGATCGAGATAGTCCCACAAAAACGGGAACAGCAGCACGACCGCCCCGATCGCGGCGACGAAGTACCACGGGCTAAGACCTGCGTACAGGAGCATTATCGCGATAATTCCAACGTAAACGAGTGCCACGCCGAGGTCGCCCGAGAGCAGGATCAGCCCAACGATCGCGCCTGCGTGTGCGGCGAGGGGGATGAGGGTATTTATCTTATTTATGCGATCCTTGACGAGGGACAGGTGCTTTGAAAAGCTGATGATGAAGGCGATCTTGACAAACTCCGAGGGCTGTATCTGAAAGCTCCTTGAGCCAATTTTGATGATCGTCAGCCAGCTCTTATTCGCGCTCTCCGTGCCGTTTGCACCCGTATCGCCGATAACGAGCGTGATAGCGAGCAGGAAGGTCGAGCCGAGAAATAGCAATATCCAATATCTATCCACGAAAAGTCGGTAGTCGATATTGACTATCACCATCACCGCGCACAGTCCGACCGCCGTCATGGCGATCTGCATCACGAGCTTGCTCGTGCCAAAATTTTCTCTCGCACCGAATATGGTAATAAGGCTCATCAGCGTTATGACCATCGAGCAGGCGAGCAAGGTCTTATCTATTTTCAGAAACGAATTTCGGATATATTTTCCGACCGAGCGAAGCAGCATATTTCCTCCCTTCCCCGTGATATCGGCATCAACAGTTAAGACAGGGAGACTCCGTATATAAAAGTCCCCCGTCCGCAAATTTTAATATTGACGTCCCCAAACGACCATGTGCTTTGCAGGCTTGCCGCAGCAAACGCAGGTGTCAGAGAGCCTTTCTTCATTAAAGGGTATGCAACGCGATTTTACGCCACCCGTGAGGTCCTTGATCTTGTCCTCACACTCGACGTCGCCGCACCACATAGCCTTGATATAACCGGGCTTGTGCTCCGCAATGTCGAGGAATTCCTCAAGGCTCGTAGCGGTGTACGTTTTCTCCTCGAGATTTCTGATAACTCTCGCCTCGAGCTCGGAATGTACCTGTGCGAGCATTGCCTCGACCTCCTCCGCGACGTTATCGAGAGAAACGAATTTCTTTTCTCTCGTAACACGGGAAACGAGTACGCAGGAATTGTTTTCAATATCCTTAGGTCCTATCTCAAGTCTTACGGGCACACCCTTCATCTCGTACTGCGAGAACTTCCAGCCCGTGGACTGGTCGCTGTCATCGAGCTTGACTCTAAAGCGTGATGCAAGCGTGCGCTTTATCTCGTCAGCCTTTTCGAGCACGCCCTCCTTATGCTGAGCAACGGGCACTATAACGACCTGAATGGGTGCTATCGCAGGGGGTAGAATGAGACCGTTATCGTCGCCGTGCGTCATGATTATCGCACCGATCATACGGGTAGAAACGCCCCAAGAGGTCTGATGGGGATATTTCACGGTATTATCCCTTCCCGTAAAGGTTATCTCAAATGCGCGCGCAAATCCGTCGCCGAAATAGTGGCTCGTTCCGCCCTGAAGCGCAACGCCGTTATGCATCATAGGCTCGATGGTATACGTCTCCTCAGCGCCTGCGAACTTCTCCTTGTCGGTCTTGCGTCCCGTGATTGCAGGGATTGCAAGCGACTCACGGTAAAAGTCCTCATAGACCTTCAGCATATTGAGAGTCTCCTGCCTTGCCTCCTCGGCGGTCTCGTGCATCGTGTGTCCCTCCTGCCAGAGGAATTCGCTCGTGCGCAGGAAGGGGCGCGTGGTCTTTTCCCAACGGACGACCGAGCACCACTGATTGTAGAGCTTCGGCAGATCGCGGTAGGAATGTATAACGTTCTTGAAGTGCTCGCAGAACAGAGTCTCGCTCGTGGGGCGCACGCAAAGACGCTCGGCAAGCTTATTCTCGCCGCCGACGGTTACCCAAGCGCACTCGGGAGCAAAGCCCTCGACGTGATCCTTCTCCCTTTGAAGCAGGGACTCGGGGATGAACATCGGCATATAGACGTTCTCGTGTCCGAGAGCCTTAAAGCGCGCGTCGAGATCCTTCTGTATATTTTCCCAGATAGCGTAGCCGTAGGGACGGAATATCATACAGCCCTTGACGCTGGAGTAGTCCATAAGCTCCGCCTTCTTGCAGATATCCGTGTACCACTGTGCAAAATCCGTGTCCATCGACGTTATCTGCTCAACTAATTTTTTATCCTTTGCCATTTTTCACTTATTTTGACCTCTCGGTCGGGAGGCGGAGCCTTGAATTTGCCCTCGGCAGAGCTCAACCACCACATTTCTATCATAATAAATAATAATATCACATTTTTCACCCTTTGTCAACGGGTGAGGGCTTGATTTTATTCCGATTTTCTGCCACTTGGCGCAAAAGGCGTACAAATACACAAAAAGCTCAAAATTTCCGCCCCGTCTGAATACATCGCGCCCGTCAAGCATATAATCAAACAGAAAATTCTCTTGAGGGAGGAAAGAAAAATGTTCATTTATTCCCTGCACGCAAGCACGATAAGATTTCTCGCCGTGCTCTGCCTTGCACTCACGGCACTCATCGCACTCGTGGTCATCGTTCCGACATATTCAAATGGCGACTCGACGCAGGTCGGCGCGAGCGTGTCCTACGATTACAGCGGCGTAAAAACCGCGAGCGACCGAATCGCCTTCATCGAGCAGTTCGGCTGGAGGGTGGATCCCGAGCCTATAAGCGCGAAGGAGGTGCGCATCCCCGAGGAATTTGACAAGGTGCTCTCCGCGTACAACGAACTTCAGCGCGCGCAGGGGCTCGACCTCACGCACTATAAGCGCAAGACCGTCATGCGCTACACCTACGCCCTAACAAATTATCCGAGCTATGACGGCACGGTCTATGTCAACATACTCGTCTACCGAAACACCGTCATCGCAGGAGATGTCTGCTCCGCCGATGCAAACGGATTTATACAGGGGCTTGAGAGAGGGGGCACTTGATCGCATACAGGGGCTAACGAAAGCAAAAACAAAAACAAACAAACAAAAAAGCAAAAAAGCGCGAACTCCTATTGAAAAATATCCCGATCTGTGGTACAATAGAGCAGATGGGATATATTCCGAAAAAATGCTCGTGATTGGAGAGGTTATGAACGGCAAGGGAAAATTTATAGTATTTGAAGGCATCGACGGATGCGGAAAAACGACACAGATAAATGCACTCGCGTCCTATCTTGAGGAACTCGGACGCAAGGTGTATATCACGAGCGAGCCGACGATCTCTATGACGGGTGGCATACTGCGCGACGCTCTCTCGGGCGTCAGCCACAGAACGGCGGGTGAGATGGCGGCGATGTTCGTGCTCGACCGAATATTCCACAACGTCAACAACAAGTGGGGCATCGAAAAAATGCTCGCGGACGGCTACGACGTGCTCTGCGACAGGTATTACTATTCCTCGCTCGCATATCAGGGCAGCGAAACGGATTACGATTGGGTAAAGAGAATGAACCTCGATTGCCCCGAGATCCGCACGCCCGACGCCTGCATATTCCTCGACCTCACGCCCGAGGAGAGCCTTGAGCGCATCTCACGCGGACGTGCGACCACCGAGATATACGAAACACGCGAAAAGCTAACGTCGGTCAGAAACACCTTCCACAGCGTTCTCTCCGAGCTTTCCGAGCGCGACGGGGAGACCATCTTCATCGTCAGCGCCGCAGGAAACGTCGATGAGGTCGCCGAACGCGTGCGTACCTGCGCAGACAAGATCATCGCAGACTGACTTTTTACGTTTCCGAGATAGGTCAATGATCCCTATCTCCGAAAAGCGTTATCTGTTCGCTATGACCTCACGGTACAGCTCGACAAGCTCGCCGAGCATATCGAGATGGTCAAAATCCTTATTGTACGCGATGTTGACCTCGCGCATCATACTCAGATTTTCAATGGGAAGCACGGTAAGCTTCCCTTTTTTTACGTCCGAAAGGCAGACGCTCCGCGGCAGGATCGAGACACCGAGGCTCTTGCGCACGAGTTCCTTGATGGTCGCAACATTATCGACCTCGAGCGAAACATTGAAATCATCTATCGACTCGTTTATACTGATCAGCGTCGCCTCAAAGAGCTGGCGCGTAGCGGACGTGGGCAGGCGGAGGATCATATTCTCGTGCTTCAGCTCGCCGACCGTTACCATCGAACGGCGTGCGAGGGGACTTTCGTTGTTGAGCACGCAGACAAGATAGTCCGTGTCGAGCATAAAATAATTGAGCTTCGGCGAGAGCCTCTTGCCCTCCACTATCGCAAGGTCAAGCTCGTAATTTTCAAGCATCTCATAAAGATTATTTATAGTATCAGTAATTATAGTTATGGAGGTGTGCGGCACCTGACTGACGTATGTCGCGAGCATCTCCGTGATCCTGTTGTTCTCGGACGAGTGCGTTATGCCAACTCTCAGCCTTGATATATGGCGCTGTGCATCTCCGATCCTCGATATCATTCTCCCGTGCAGAGCCTTCAGACGCTTGGCGTAGGTCAGCGCGATCTCGCCCTCCTGTGTGAGCTTCACCTCGCCCTTTCCACGTACAAAAAGCCTCGCTCCGCACTCCCTCTCCAGCTGATTGATATGGTTGCTGACCGCAGGCTGTGTGAGCGAGAGCACCTGCGCCGCCTGTGTAAAACTCTTGTATTCCGCCACCGTAAGGAGCGTCTCAAGCTTGACATCCAGCATATATTGATCCTCCAATCTAAAAATAAAATTTACTTATCAAACCCAAAAATAATATAATTTGACTTTATGGTGATTTAAGTATATCATATATTAAGTAAAAAATCAAGCATCGGAGGAATATTTATGAACGATATCTTAGATATTTTAAGATGGAACATCTCGAGATATCTTGCACCGAGCGAGCCGCCGAGTCTCATCGCAAGGTACGGCGGCGAATGTGGCTCATTCTGTGCGGACGTGATCTCGGGACTCGTGCAGAGCCGCGGCAAAAGGTGGCTGATCCCTGCAAATCTCACATTGTTCACGCTCGGTCTGATCGCGCTCTTTGCCGACGACTACGTGCTCGCGCACACGCTCTCCCTGTCGATACGGCTGATCGGCATCGTGCTCGCGTGCTTCTTCTTGATATTGAAATTTGACGCATGGCGGATGAGCGACGCGCGCAGTCTGCTAAAGCTCCTGTACATAATTTGCACGGGTGTTGGGGGCGCATATATCACGCTGACGTATTTTTTCCTTATGATATACGAAAATATTATCGCTTACAGAGTGTGGGGAGGTATGTAAAATGTTGGACTCGCTGTATACTAAGCTCGGCGAGGAGTCGGGCGTTGCGATCACCATAATCTCGATCGCCATAATGCTGCTCTGCGGCTTTTTAATGACAAGAATAACAAAAAAGCTGAAGCTGCCGAATGTTACGGCATACATAATAACGGGAATACTCATAGGCCCGTTCTGCCTTGACCTGATCCCCGAGAGGATAATTTCGGGAACGGAATTTCTCGCCGATATAGCCCTCGCATTCATCGCATTCAGCACGGGCGAGTTCTTCAAGCTCTCAAAGCTCAAGCGGAGCATCGGTAAGGTCATCACCATCACCCTGCTCGAGGCACTCTGCGCTTCCCTGCTCGTCTTTATCCTGACCTATCAGATACTTCATATCGACCTCGCCTTCTCGATCGTCCTCGCCGCGCTCGCATCCGCAACGGCGCCCGCGTCCACGATGATGACCATACGCCAGACGGGCGCGAAGGGCGATTTCGTCGATACGCTCCTTCAGGTGGTGGCATACGACGATATCGTCGCTCTACTCGCATACAGTATAGCCATCTCCGTCGCGGTGTCCTCCATGACGGGCAAGGCGTTCGACGTGGGGGACATAATCGTGCCCCTGCTTATAAATCTGGCAGTCCTCGCGCTCGGCGGCGTTTTCGGGCTGTTTATGAAGCTACTCATTCAAAAGCGCCGCTCCGAGGATAACCGACTGATCATATCTGTCGCCCTGCTCTTTGCGTTCTGCGGCATCTGCGCATTTCTCGATGTCTCCCCCCTGCTCGGCTGTATGTCTATGGGAACGGTCTATATCAATATCACCGACGACGACAAGCTCTTTAAGCAGTTAAATTACTTCAGTCCGCCAATTTTGCTTTTGTTCTTCGTGCGTTCGGGACTGTCCTTCGACCTCGGTGCGCTCATCAAGCCCTCGGGTGCGATAGGCGGAGTTTCCCTCATCGTTATCGGAATACTGTATTTCATCGTGAGGATCGTAGGTAAATACCTCGGCGCATTTCTTGGCTGTCTTATCGCAGGCAAGCCGAGAAAAACACGGGATTTCTTCGGTCTTGCCCTGATACCGCAGGCAGGAGTGGCGATCGGACTTGCCGCACTCGGCGCGCGAACGCTCGGTGGCGAGGAGGGTGCGGCACTCGAAACGATCATACTCGCATCGAGCGTGCTCTATGAGCTCATCGGTCCTGCGTGTGCCAAGCTCTCCCTCTACCTCTCGGGCTCGTATTCAAATAAGCTCGAGGACCTCGTGCCAATAGAGGAATCCGCCGCAGAGAGGAGGAACGAGGTCGAGCTGCTCATCGAGCGCATACAGAGAATACAGTTGGAGCTGCAAAAGGAGCATATCAGCGACGAGGAGCGTGCCTTTACCGAGGCGGCACAGGAGCAGCATGACGCCGTCTCTCCCCACGCAACAAGGATCGCAACAGGAGGTGTAAGAAAATGATAGATCCCATCGCTACCGTTCTCGGAGAATGGTCTCAGAGCCTTAACGGTTATAGCATACTTTTCAGAATAATACTTTCCGCGTGCCTTGGCGCGGTGATCGGATGCGAACGCTCGAGCAAACGCCACTCGGCAGGTCTGCGAACGTTCATGCTCATCACAATGGCTATGACCGCCGCAGGCATCATCGACGTCTCCCTCGGAGATACGGCCCTTCCCCTGCTCTCGTGCGCAGGAGTCATCGCCGTGTCCGTCATCAGCGTCCATTCCCTCCTGCTCAGTTCGCGCAGTCAGATAAAGGGACTCACCACCGCCGCAGGACTCTGGGCGTGCGGACTCGTCGGACTGTCGGCAGGGTTCGGATATTATACCGTAACGCTCATTTCCTTCATAGTCCTGCTCTGCTGCCTCTCCATCTTCCCCGAGCTCGAAAAATACCTGCGTAACCGCTCCAACCACTTCGAGATCCACCTCGAGCTCAAGAATAGCTCCTACCTCTATAACTTCGTAACCACCATCCGTCGCCTCGGAATGAGGATAGACGATATCGAGGCAAACCCGGCATATAGCGGCTCGGGCATCAGCGTCTACTCCGTCTCCATATCCGTCGACAGTAAGGAGCTAAAAAGGTACAAAACTCACTCCGAGATCATAACCGCCCTCAAAGCCCTCGATTATATCTATCATATCGAAGAAATGTGGTTGTAGCACTTGAATTTTTCCTTGAAATGTGATATAATGATAGATACGCGACGTCTCGGCGTCGATATATAAATTTATCAGAGGACTATATATAATGAAAATAACAAAGATAGTGATCACAGGAGGCCCCTGCGCAGGTAAATCCACAGGACTCTCCCGTATACAAAACGTTTTCTCGGAGATGGGCTATAAGGTGCTCGTCGTGCCCGAGACCGCGACCGAGCTCATAACGGGCGGCGTGGCTCCGTGGACGTGCGGAACGAATGTCGAATTTCAGAAGTGCCAAATGCGCCTTCAGCTTGAGAAGGAACGCCTCTTTGTACAGGCGGCGCAGGGTATGAACGCCGAGAAGCTCCTCATCCTCTGCGACAGGGGCGCGCTCGATAATAAGGTCTATATGTCGGAGGCGGATTTCCGCGAGGTGCTCGATTATGTGGGCACGAACGAGATCGAGCTTCGCGATAGCTACGACGCCGTGTTCCACCTCGTAAGTGCGGCCAATGGCGCGGCGGAATTCTATACCAATGATAATAATACCGCGCGCACCGAGACCGTCGAGCAGGCGATAGAGCTGGATAATAAGCTCATCGACGCGTGGACGGGACATAGACACCTGCGCGTCATCGAGAACGACCGCGACTTTGAGAAGAAGATCCGTAACCTCGTCGGTGAGATCTGCTCCTTCCTCGGCGATGGCTCTGAGCTTGAAACGGAGCGTAAGTTCCTCATCGAATACCCCGACGTCGAGTGGCTCGAGAGCTGCAAGAATTGCCGCAAGATCGAGATAATTCAAACCTACCTCGTCTCCGACGGCAACGGCGATCAGCAGATCCGCCAGCGCGGAATGAACGGGAATTATACATATTATCATACCCGTAAGGTCCCCATCGGCGACGGCAAGCGCATCCAGACCGAGCGCCGCCTCTCCAAGGATGAGTATATCTCCTACCTCATGAGCGCCGATACAAGTATGCGCCAGATCCGTAAAACAAGATATTGCCTCACCTACGAAAATCAGTATTTCGAGATCGACCTCTACCATATCTGGTCCCACCACGCAATATTGAAGTTCAAGCTCTATGAGGGCAACACCGACTTCGCCTTCCCCGAAAATATCCGCGTCATTAAGGAGATCACGGGAGATCCCGAGTACAAAAACTCCAATATCGCCCGTGGAAATATTGAAGGATAAATAAAAACGGCTCATTGAGCCGTTTTTTATTATTTTTTTCATAATTAACAAAACTTAAACATTTCATAAAACATTCGCAAACACAGGAGCGGTATAATTCGTTCGTAAAATCAATCAAGAACCGAAAGGAAAATTATTATGAACACTAACGACAAAGAATTTATCGCGCAGAATATCCGCGCTCAGTACACGGAAAAGCAGATCACCGAGCTTGACGAGCTCAAGGCACTCGACGCCAAGGTCAAGAAGCCCGCTTCGGTCTTCGCACTCACACTCGGAACGGTGGCAGCCATCATCCTCGGCGCAGGAATGAGCCTCATCATGACCGACATCGGCGCGGTCATCGGCATCACGAATCCAATGCCCATCGGCGTCGTCGTCGGCATCGTCGGTCTCGTCCTCTCCATCGCAAACTACCCGATCTATAATAAGATCCTCGCCTCCCGTAAGGCAAAATTCGCCAGCCAGATCGTCGAGCTGAGCGATAAGATCCTCAATAAATAAGCGATCAAGATCAAACGAAAAAACCGAGAGCTCTCGTGAG
>CAYPRM010000009.1:0-45672 GCA_964413365.1 uncultured Lachnospiraceae bacterium
ACCTCGCTGAAGAGCATAACTATCCCCGACAGCGTAACGAGTATAGGCGGTTCTGTATTTGACAATACCGGTCTGTACAACGATCCCTCTAATTGGGTGAATGGTTGCTTATATGTTGGTAAATATCTTATAGATGTTAACGAGAGTACAGAGGTTTTCATAGTCCGCCCCGACACGCTGGCTATTGCTTCCGATGCATTCGATGAATGTTACCGTCTGCGCGAGCTTACGATCGGCGGTGATCATAGGGATCTCCTCTCGAGCCTTACAAACCTTGTAACGCTCACTCTCACCGAACTGCCCACACATCAAATTTATATATATTTCGGAAACATCCCCGTAACTCTCAAAAATGTTGTCATCACAAGCGGCAATGACGTGAGAAGCAGATCTCTCTTCCAGTACATTTCCGATGTCAACATCTTTGTCGAGGACGAGAAGATCTCGTGCCCGTGGGACAGCGACTATCCCGACTGGAATAACAACAACAAGGTATACTACGGCGACGATTGGCACCGCGCAACCTACTATAACACCGATGGAACTATCCTCGAGACGCATTACTATCTGAAGAGCGAGGTCATCAAGCCTCCGCACATCTTCGATATCAAGAGCGGCGATACGGCAAGCAAATTCGAGGGCTGGGATTACGACGGCGACGGTATAGCGGACGGATTGCCCGCTACGATAGACGGCGATTACGATTTCAATCTAATAATCACCGACACAGATGCAGTATATCACATTCAGTTTATGGATAAGGACGGCAAGGGCGTGCTTTACGAGTATGATCTTTCCTACGGTGACAGGATCCCCGTTCCTACCACTCCCACAAAGCTCGGATATACCTTCATCGGCTGGTCCGATATTCCAGACACGGTAAGCTCGGATCTCGTGATATTCTCCAGCTGGAGGCACAACGGCGACGGACATAGCTATACCGAAAGCATCATTCCTCCGACCTGCACCGAGAACGGATATACGCTTCGCACATGTGAGGTCTGCGGTGAAAGCGTTCGCCTTAATGTTGTTTCCTCTACGGGGCACAGCTTTGGCGAGTGGATAGTCGATACCGACGCAACCTGTAATACTGACGGTGCTAAGCACAGAACGTGTACATGCGGTGAGGTCGAGAATGAGATTATTGAGGCTTACGGCCACAATTACGTCACCGTAAATCGCACGGAATCGACCTGCACGAGGTCTGGAATTGAAACGGTTCGCTGCGCAAATTGCGGCGATACGATCGATCTTGAGATCCCGATGGCTCCTCATAATTACAAAAAAGTATATACCGAGGAACACTGGCTCATACAGCTGATAAAGAGAATATTGAATATCGTATTCGGTTATGATTGCGGAAAGCCTTACTACTACAAGTGCAGTGTTTGCAATCATATACTCCAAACGGATTCTAACGGCAGCTCGAACTTTGGAATAATGTCGGCTGACAGTAACCACATTGCGGGAGATTGGACGACTGTTAAGCCCGCAACCAACTGTGTAAGTGCCGGCTTGGAGGCTCGCTATTGCACGGAATGCGGAGAGCTGATCGAATCCAGAATGATTTATGCAGAGGAAGAGCCCAGCTCGGATGATGCGCTTTACCTTCTTATGTCCATGTATTTCCCGGATGAATATATGGTAACAGAGGATTGCGACTTCAATTCCGACATGACGGTAGACTCCGACGACGCTCTTAGAATATTGATGTACACATTCTTCCCGGATGAATTTCCGTTAAATATATCTGCAGAGGCTTCGGCCTCTGCAGGGAACTAAAGAGGTTGATTTATGAAAAGAAAAATTTTACTCGCCTTCAGTATTTTTCTTCTTCTGATCATTATGGCTGTTTCGGCAAGTGCCGAGGATGTTCCCACCGCAACCGTTGATAATGTAAGCGGATCTGCTGGTGAAACGATCACAGTCAATGTATATGCGAAGAATTTTAATGCTGTTAAATCGGGGGCATTTGACATTAAGGGAATGTTTGATGAGAATGTTCTCGAGTTTGTAAATGCTGAAATCGTTGCACCTGAAGCTACGCTTAGTGGGTTTTATAATAGCACATTGAAGGGTGCATTTGCACATTCGAGCAATACCGATATGGCGGACGGCGTTGTTTTCATCATAACTTTCAAGATAAAAGACGACGCTCCCGTTGGAACGACTACCGTAAAGTGCACAGTACAGCTTAAGACCAAAAATTCCGCAGGTAAAGAGGTCGCTATGACTGTTAATAATATCGCGGGATCGGTTACTGTTAAATGCAAAAATCACGATTTTTCTGCTAAAAGTGATACGTATGTTGCCAAAGAGGCAACCTGCACCAAGCCCAAGCAGTATTATTATACATGCTCTGCGTGCGGAGAAAAAGGGACTCAAACTTATGATGTGGTCGGCTCTCAGCTCTCGCACGATTATAAGGATACGGTAACAAATCCTACTTGCACGAAGCAAGGCTATACCACACATACCTGCAAGGACTGTGGGAATACACTTGTAGATACTTATGTTAATGCAAAGGGACACAATAAGGTAACGATCCCCGGTAAAGCAGCTACCTGCACAAGCACGGGACTTACCGACGGAGTTAAGTGCTCGACCTGTAACACGATCCTCACAGCACAGACCGTGATACCGAAGAAGGATCACACCGAAAGCGATTGGATCGTCGACGTGGCGGCGAAATGCACGGTTGACGGATCGAAGCACAAGGAGTGTACGGTCTGCCATACGACGTTAAAGACTGAAGCAATAACCAAAACGGGACACAATGAGGTAACGATCCCCGGTAAAGCAGCGACCTGCACAAGCACGGGACTTACCGACGGAGTTAAGTGCTCGACCTGTAACACTATCATCACCGCACAGGCTGTTACACCAATAACATCTCATACTTACGATGATGAGCACGACGATACCTGTAATGTTTGCGGATTTGTTCGCGGTATTGAATGTGAGCATACCAATACCGAAATTATCCCCGGCGTTCCTGCAACCTGCACGGAAACAGGGCTCACCGAAGGAAGGTATTGTACAGCTTGCGGCGCTATTACAGTTGAGCAGGAGGTTATTCCTGCAGGACACAATTATGACACGAAATGGAGTCATGACACTGACGGGCACTGGCATGAATGCTCTTGCGGAGAGGTTTCCGATTACTTCGAGCACAGCTGGGACGAGGGAAGGATCGAAAGTGATAAAAAGATCCTTACCTGCACCGTGTGCGGAGAGCAGATAACCGAAGCTATCAAAGATATTGTTGATAATAGCAGCAATAATGACGATAATAACAATACAGGATTTACTGTAGTAATTGTTATCTTAGTAGCCGTTATCATTCTGGCAGGATTAGCATTCTTGTTAATAAAAATGTTGACTGGAATTTAAAATATCACTCCACATTAAAAAATCACCGCGGTCTATGACCGCGGTGATTTGGTATAAAAATAAAAAGCAGAGCCAAATACTCCGCTTTTAATTCAGCAATTCTATCTCGATGCCAACGACGCCGTACTTCTTCTGCTTTTCCACGGGATAATATTCCTCCATATCACGATACGACGCAGAAGCTATTTCGTGCTCAAGGTAGCCGCACCGATCAAGAGGAAGGGAAGCGTACAGCTCCTTAAAGCTATCAAACACATAAAGATTTTTGACAACGCACGTCAAGGTCGCAGAGTCAAGATCAGAATTGCGAAAAACGATCGTATCTCCGATCTTTATAAGGCTGCGCTTTTCGTCAAGCAACCGCAGTTCTATCGTCTTTATCCCCAAGCTTATCAGCGAAAACGGAGCCTGCCTGAGATTCATATAATGCACCATAGAGAACGTCTCCTTTTATCCTCCGCCGAATGCGGATTTATCCTGTTTATATTACTAAATTACCTAAAAAACCACTTGCGCAGCAAGTGGTTTTTTAGTGGCGTGCCATAAGGGATTCGAACCCCCGACCTTTTGGTTCGTAGCCAAATACTCTATCCAGCTGAGCTAATGGCACAGGGTGCTTTTCAGCACTCATATATAATACCACAAAGGTGTGGGTTTGTCAAGCGATTTTTCAAAAAACTTTTAATATTTTTGAAAAATTTATACATCTATATCCTTGATATACTCGCTACCATGCTCTGCAATAAATTTCTTACGCGCCGCGAGGTCATCTCCGAGCAGAGTTTCAAAGATAAGCTCCGTCATATACGGATCGGCAGGATCGACGGAGATGAGCCTTCTCGTCTCGGGGTTCATTGTAGTCTCCCACATCATATCGGGCTCGTTCTCGCCAAGTCCCTTGGAGCGCTGTATGCTATACCTCGTATTCCCGAGCTTTTTAAGTATCTCAGTCTTTTCAAACTCGTCAAACGCAAAATACGTCTTGTCCTTCGTGGTGATCTCAAATAGGGGAGTCTCCGCGATAAAGACCTTATGCTCCTTAAGAAGTGTGGGGAGAAGCCTATAAAATAGCGTCAGGAGTAGCGTTCTTATCTGGAAGCCGTCCTCGTCCGCATCCGTGCAGAGGATGATCTTCGACCACTTCAGGTCGTTGATATCAAAGGGATCAATATTGCCCTTTACCTTGCCCTTGATCTCTACGCCACAGCCGATAACGCGGAGCAGATCGGTGATGATCTCGCTCTTGAATATCTTCTCGTAGGAGCTCTTAAGGCAGTTCAGCGTCTTACCGCGAACGGGAATTATCGCCTGAAATTCAGCATTTCTACCGAGCTTGCAGGAGGTAAGAGCGGAATCTCCCTCAACGATGTATAGCTCGCGGATACTCGGATCCTTACTGCGGCAGTTGACGAACTTTTCAACCTTATTGGCGAAATCCATCTTGCTCTTAAGGCTCTCCTTGAGTTGTATCCTCGTTTTTTCCGCAGTCTCACGCGAGCGACGGTTGAGGAGAACCTGATTTGCAAAGAGCTCCGCCTCAACGGGATGCTCCATAAAGTATATCTCGAGATTTTTCTTCAGAAAATCCGCCATAGCCTCGTAAATAAAGGTGTTGGTAATGGATTTCTTCGTCTGGTTCTCGTAGGAGGTCATCGTTGAAAAGCTGTTTATAACGAGGCAGAGGCAGTCTGCAATGTCCGTAAACTGTATCTTAGCCTCGGTCTTGTTGTATTTTCCGGCATTCTTGATATATTTGTCGAGCGCATTGACGAAAGCGATCTTGACAGCCTTGTCGGGAGATCCGCCGTGCTCAAGATAGCTCGAATTATGGTAATATTCAAGCCTGTTCACCGTATTGGAAACGCAGAAGGAGAAGTCCGCCTTGAGCTTATACTCATCCTTGTCGTTTCGGTCGCGTCCCTGCGTCTCAAGATGCCAGAGAACGGGCTCGGTCATCGCACTCTCTCCCGTCATCTCCTTTATATAGTCGGAAATGCCGTGCTCGTACTTGAAGGAGTGATCGCTGAATGTGCCGTCGTCGAGCTCGAGGCTCAAAATAAATTCTATGCCCGAGTTTATTACCGCCTGACGGTGAAGCGTCTCCTCAAAGAAGGTGTGGGGAATATTGATATCCGTAAAAACGTCAAGATCGGGCTTCCAGCGTATCACCGTACCCGTCCTGCGCTCGCCCCTCGAGAGCTCACGGCTCTCAAGCTCGCTTACGGGCTCGCCTCTCTTGAAATGTATGGAATGAACGCTCGCGCCGTCGTAGGAATATACATCCATATATTCCGAGCTGTACTGCGTCGCACACGCGCCGAGTCCGTTGAGACCGAGGGAATATTCATACGCGGAATCCTCATTGTTATTGTCGTATTTACCGCCTGCATAGAGCTCACAGTATATCAGATCCCAGTTCCATCTGCCCTCCGCCTCGTTATATCCGAGTGGAACTCCGCGTCCGCGGTCGTCTACCTCTATGGAATGATCCTTAAATGCTGTAACTCTGATCACGTCTCCATGTCCCTCACGCGCCTCGTCGACAGAGTTGGAAAGTATCTCGAAGAACGAGTGCTCACAGCCCTCGAGTCCGTCAGATCCGAATATAACTCCCGGACGCAGTCTTACACGGTCAGCGCCCTTAAGTGCCTTTATACTTTGGTTATCATATTGAGTCTTTGTTTTCTTATTATCCGCCATTTTTATCTCCAAATCGAAATTATCTTAGCTTACCCTCTATTATACCAAAAAATTTTCCGTTTGAAAAGGGCTTTTTACAAAAAAGTATGAAATAATATTGAAATATCGTGCATTTTTCTATTGCAAAACTCAAGAAAAAACGATATAATATAAGGTAGCACAAAAAAGGGGGGAAGATCATGAGCACGGCTGAAATGATAAAAAAGAAAATAGGCAGCTCGAGCGTCGCAGTTCTCGGACTCGGCGTTTCAAATGCCCCACTTGCCGAGCTGATACTTGAGTGCGGCAACAGGATAACGGTCTACGACAAAAGATCGCCTGCCGAGCTTGGGGAGCACGCAATGAGCCTTGCGGAGAGGGGCGTGCGATTTGTCAGCGGTGCGCCGTACCCCGAAGCCATCGCAGAGGATGTGATATTCCGCTCGCCCGGGATAAGACCTGACATACCGTGCATATCCGATGCCGTAGCGCGTGGCGCAGTCCTCACCTCGGAGATGGAGCTCTTCCTTGAGCTAACCCCGACAAAAGTCCTCGGTATCACGGGTAGTGACGGCAAGACCACCACAACGACGCTTTCCTATAAGCTTCTTGAGTCCGCCCTCGCAAATACTGACCGCAAGGTATTTGTCGGAGGAAATATAGGAACGCCACTGCTTTCCGAGGTCGGCAATATGACTGATAGAGATGTCTGCGTCCTTGAGCTCTCGAGCTTTCAGCTGTTTACCGCCGAGCGCTCACCGCAGCGTGCAGTGATCACCAACATTTCGCCGAACCACCTTGATTGGCACCGCGGAATGGAGGAGTACATCTCGGCGAAGGAAAATATCTTCAGACATGGCGCGGAGCGTCTTATAACCAACGCAAACGACGCGACCTGTATGTCCCTCGCGAATGGCACAGATATACCGATCGAGCTGTTCTCGGCAAGACTTCCGCTCGATAGTATGCTGAAGATCTGTCCACACGCTGACGCCGTTATATATCTCAACGGAAACACAGTCTGCAGATATACTAAGGGCACGAGTGAGGATCTGCTCGATATACGTGATATCAAGATCCCCGGCGTCCATAATATCGAAAATTATATGGCGGCTATCGCTCTCACATACGGTGAGGTGGGGAAGAACGATATACGCACCCTTGCCCGTAGCTTTTCGGGTGTGGAGCATAGGCTCGAGCTCGTCCGTGAGCTTGACGGGGTGAAGTATTATAACAGCTCGATAGATTCAAGCCCCTCGCGAACCGCGGCAGCACTCTCCGCACTCACGGAGAGACCGATAGTGATCTGCGGCGGCTACGACAAAAAGATCCCCCTCGCTCCACTCGCTAATGCCCTTATCGAGAGAGCCTCGGCAGTAGTACTCACGGGTGCGACGGCGGAGGCGATATATAAAGAGCTTGCTGATCTCGGGGCGGATGCAAATATGGATATTCGCATTGAGCACGATTTTGAGCAAGCGGTCATTCTCGCACGAAGCATCGCAAGGAGCGGAGATACAGTCCTGCTCTCGCCTGCCTGCGCAAGCTTCGACGCCTTCCGTAATTTTATGGAGCGTGGCGACACCTTCAAAAGGATAGTAAATGAATTCAAATAGATCGGAGAAAAATATGGAACTCAAACGACTGATCGTAGATCTTTCATCGCTTATGAGCATAGGCGGCTTTGAAAGATTCGAACGTGAAAAGCTCCTCTCCCTCGTTGGAGACAGCTTTGACGACGCCTACGTCGATAAAGTAGGGAATCAAATATTCGTAAAAAAATGCGGAAAAGAGAACGCTCCCCGTATCCTTCTTGATGCGCACATGGACGAGATAGGCATGTACGTAACGGAGATACTTGACGGCGGATTTCTTCGCGTGATCAATATCGGCGGCATTGACACCGCGATACTTCAGGCGAGCGACGTCATTATCTACGCAGGGCAAGAAAGGCTCTTCGGCGTCATCGCATCAACTCCGCCCCACCTTGCAACGGGCGACGGCAAGACGCTCCCGAAGATCGACGAGCTTCTTATCGACACCTGCCTTACCAAGGAGGAGCTCGAGAAGAGGGTAAGAGTCGGCACGCCCGTCGGCTTTGCTCCGAAATACACTGAGCTTCTCGGTAACAAGATCATCGGCAAGAGCTTTGACGATAAGGCTTGCGCCGCGTGCGCTCTCCATACCGTAATGAATACCCCGAAGGAGTCCCTCGCAGGCGACGTTTACGTAATGCTCTCCTGCTGTGAGGAGGTTACGGGAATGGTAGCCCCCGGTGCGTATGCCATCAATGCAGATTACGCGATGAGCATAGATGTCAACCTCGGCTCAGCCCCCGGTATCAGCCCCGATGAGACCGTCTCTCTCGGAAAAGGTCCTTCGATAACGATCTCCGCGGTAACGGACAGAAATCTGACCAAGATGACCGAGACACTTGCCAAGGCACGCGAGATCCCCTATCAGATATCCGTCTCCGCAAGCCATACGGGCACTAACGCTGTGGCAATACAGCTTTCAAGAGAGGGAATACCCACAGTCGATATCGGCCTTCCCCTTGTAAGCATGCACACCTATAATGAAATGATATCTCTCGACGATGCACAGGCGCTCTGCGACCTTGTTGGCACATTCATTACGGATGCGGAGATCGCCGAGAAATTTAAGAGAGGAGGCTCCGAAATATGAAGAGATACGGAAGAGACCTTGTCGAATACCTCTGCCAGAAATTTGGCCCTACAGGCTTTGAGAGCGAGGTAGCAGATGCCGTAGTAGAACAGCTCGGCGACGATTGCGACAGCATCAGCCGCGATACCTTTGGAAACGTCTACGCACTCGTAAGAGGCGTTGGGGACGAGCCAAGGGATAGAATAATGATCTCCTCCCACATGGACGAGGTCGGATTTATGATAAGATCCATCGACTCCGACGGATATATAAAATTCGCAAGGCTCGGCGGCATTGATCCGCGAGTCATATACGGCAAGCAGGTGGTTCTCGGAAATGGCGAGAGGAAGGTCAACGGAGTCATCGCCGCAAAGGCAATACACCATAAAAAGCCCGAGGAAAGAGGTGTAACACCTTCTCCCAACGATATGTACATAGATATCGGTGCTAAGAGCCGTGAGGAGGTCGAGGAATATGTCAGCGTCGGCGACTTCGGCGTGTTCAACTCGGACTTCGTTTCCTTCGGCACGAACGGCGAATATATGAAGGGCAAGGCTATCGACGACAGAGCAGGCTGCTGCGCTATGATAGAGGTGATAAGAAGACTCAGGGAGAACGGTATAAAGCTCCCCTTCGATGTTTTCTTCTGCTTCACGACACGCGAGGAGGTCGGACTTTCCGGTGCAAGAGTAGCCGCTGAGAAAGTCAAGCCCAGCCGTGCGATAATTCTTGAAACGACCGCGATCGGAGACGTCGCAGGCGCACCTGCTCATAAGAGAGTCGCCGAGGTGGGTAGCGGTGGCGTCGTGTCCCTTATGGACCGCTCAACGATCTACGATACCGATTTTGTCAGATTTACTCTTGATACAGCAGAGAAGAACGGCATCGCCGCTCAGGTCAAGCGCTACGTTTCGGGCGGAAATGACGCAGGACATATCCATAAATCGGGCAAGGGCGTCAAATGCGTTGCCATTTCAATGGGAACAAGATACTTGCACTCACACGCTTGCGTCGCAAGCTATAAGGATTACGAATCCATAAGAGAGCTTGTCTATGCAATGCTCAACAATTTACAGGCGGAGGTATAAATTATGTATAACACTTTAAAGCAGGTCGCACTCGTCCACGGAGTTTCGGGCAAGGAGCACGACGTAGCAAATAAAATAAAGGAGCTCATCGCACCCTATTGCGATGAGGCACACACGGACGCACTCGGAAATCTCATAGCCGTAAAGCACGGAAATGGGAAGGGTGGAAAGAAGATAATGCTCTGCGCCCACATGGACGAGATAGGCTTTATCGTAAACTTTATCGAGGATAACGGCTTTATCCGCGTTGCACCCGTCGGAGGAATATCCTTCGTCGCATGCGCGTACGGAGAGGTCGTCTCGCAGAACGGCACGCACGGCGTGATCGTTCCGAGCTCCGACACAAAGCCTGCGGATTATAAGGCTGACGTATTCTATATCGACATCGGCGCGGATAGTAAGAGAAACGCCGAGCGCAAGGTCAAGATCGGCGATACCTTCTCCCTCCGCTCGAGCGTAACTAGGCTCTGTGGACAGAGAGTGATCGGACGCCCCCTTGACGACAGAGCTGGCTGTGCCGCAGTAATAGAGATCGCAAAAAGGCTCGCTGACGCAGACCTGTGCGATGATATTTATTACACCTTCACCGTACAGGAGGAGGTCGGCTGCAGAGGCTCACGCACCGCGGCATTCGCGATCGAGCCCGACGTCTCCCTCACCTTTGATGTAACGGGAACGGGCGACACCATCGGCTCAAAGCCCATGGCAGTAAAGCTCGGCGGCGGCGCGGCAATAAAGATCAAGGACGCATCCGTTATCTGCGACGTTGATCTTGTCGAAAAGCTCACAGCCATCTCGGGCAGGGAGGGTATAAGATCCCAGCTTGAGATCCTTCCTTACGGCGGAACGGACACCTCGTCCATACAGATGACCGCCTGCGGATGCCGTGCAGGTGCGATCTCCATTCCCTCAAGATACATACATTCGGGAGTTGAAATGATAGATATGAACGACCTCGGCGCGTGCGTAGAGCTCGCCGTGGCATTTATCAAGGAGTAACCGAAAAATGATTTTTTCAGATAAGATACTTTCCCTCACCGCAGAGGCGGAGGCGGCACTCGCCGATACCTTTGCGAAAATAGACAGAATATCCTTCAATAATACGCAAAGAGTAATGGATTCCTTTGCAAAACACCGCGTCTCGGACACCATGTTCAATTCCACGAGCGGCTACGGCTACGATGATAAGGGCAGGGATACGCTCGATATGATCTGGGCTGATGTTATGGGCTGCGAGGCGGCTCTTGTCAGACATTCCATCGTCAGCGGAACTCACGCCCTCACGATAGGTCTTTTCGGTATACTCCGCCCGGGCGATATCATGCTCTCCGTCGCAGGAAAGCCCTATGATACCCTCGAGGAGGTCATCGGCATCACAGGCGAGAGCGGGAACGGCTCGCTTAAGGATTTTGGCGTTGAATACCGTCAGATCGAGCTCGCAGATGGCGGAAAATTCGACTTTGACGCCGTTGAGAGCGCGCTCCGCGAGAATGCGGGCAGAGTAAAAATGGTATTTATCCAACGCTCCAAGGGCTACCTCAACCGCAGAACGCTCTCCGTCGACGAGATCGGTGAGATGGCGCGCTTCGTCAAGAAGATCTCCCCCGATACCTTCGTTGTGGTCGATAATTGCTACGGCGAATTTGTCGAGGAGAAGGAGCCCGTCGCGGTCGGTGCGGATCTCTGCATAGGCTCGCTCATCAAGAACCCCGGCGGCGGAATGGCGGAGACGGGCGGCTACTTTGCAGGCACGGCGCGTGCGGTCGAGCTCGTCAGCTACCGTCTCACGTCTCCTGGAACGGGCGGCGAGGTCGGTGCTACCATAGGTCAGAACAAGAATATGTATAAGGGACTTTTCTACGCCCCCCATACCACCGCGCAGGCGCTCAAAACCATGTACCTTGCGGCATACGTCTTTGAAAAAATGGGCTATAACCCCGCTCCAAGGTGGAACGAGGATCGCTCTGACATAATTCAGACCGTCATCACCGAGGATCCCGAGGTACTCTGTGCCTTCTGCCGCGGAATACAGGCAGGCTCGCCCGTCGACGCCTTCGTCGTTCCCGAGCCTTGGGATATGCCTGGATATACCGATAAGGTCATAATGGCGGCAGGCGCATTCACGCAGGGCTCGTCGATAGAGCTGTCCGCCGACGGTCCCATCAGACCTCCGTATACTGTCTACTTGCAGGGTGGACTCACCTACGAGAGCGGCAAGATAGGCATAATGAGTGCCGCTCAGACTGTGCTTGATTATGAGAGAAGCTTATCTTGACAATAGTGCCACCACGCCCCTGTGCGATGAGGCAAGGGAGAAAATGCTCGAGGCGATGGACAGCTTCGGCAACCCCTCGTCCCTGCACGCAAAGGGTTTTGACGCCTCAAGAATGGTCGCCGAGGCTCGCGAGTCCATACTTGCGTCCATCGGTGTCAGAGGTGGCAAGAGCGAGAACCTAATCTTCACCTCCTGCGGCACCGAGGCGGATAACCTCGCCCTTCGCGGCGTGGCATACGCTAAGGCTCGCAGAGCAAGCAAGATAATCACCACCGATTCCGAGCACTCCGCAATAGAAAACACCCTCCTCGCACTCGAGGCAGACGGTTTTACGGTCGTCCGCATCCCGACTCGCGGCGGCGTGCTCGATATGGACGCATTTGAGCGTGAGATGGATAAAAGCACCCTCCTTGTCAGTATGATGTACGTCAATAATGAAACGGGCGCGGTCTACGATATAAAAAAATGCTTCGCCTACGCAAAGCAAATAAACCCAGACGTCGTAACCCATACCGACGCAGTGCAGGCATATATGAAGATGAAGGTTTCACCGAGCGACCTCGGTGCGGACCTCATAACGCTCAGCGCACATAAGATACACGGTCCCAAGGGGATCGGTGCACTCTATGTCAGCCCGAGCGTCATAAAAAAGAAGCAGCTAAAGCCTATAATCTACGGCGGCGGTCAGGAAAACGGCTTCCGCTCGGGAACGGAGAACGTCATCGGGATCGTCGGCTTCGGTGCGGCGGCAAGGGCAGGGATGAAAACCCTCTCACAGGATGTCGCATATATGCGCGACCTGCGAAATTATGCTATATCACAGCTCACACCGCTTGAGCTGAAAATAAATCAACCCATCGGCGAGTGCGCACCGCATATCATCAGCATAACCTTGCCGGGGATAAGGAGCGAGACAATGCTCCATTACCTCTCGTCTTTCGAGGTCTATGTCTCGAGCGGCTCAGCCTGCGCATCGAATTCCGCGCAGAAGCATACCAGTCGCGCCCTCATAGCCTTCGGTATCACCGACGCAGACGCCGACTCCACAGTCCGCATCAGCCTCTCGAAAAGAACCACGCAGGAGGATATAGATACCCTTGTATCATCCCTCTCCCAAGGCATCAAAACCCTCGTAAGGACGGGGAAGCATTAATATTATCACACAAAAAGCACCCCTCGGGGTGCTTTTTGATTATTTCAATACAATATCCTCAGCCTCGCAGGTGGGGCTATGCATATCCTCGGTAAAGACCGCGCCTCGAGCCACTTTATCTCCCTTTGAGACTATAATGACCATCGACGTACCTATAACGCTCTCAAACTCGTACTTTCCCTCAGCATCCGTCCTTGTGTACTGATCTCCGACCGAGACGAGAGCATCGGACACGGGCAAGCCATCGGGATCAACGACTCTGCCTATCAAGCGAGTAGAAACAAACATTATAAAGCTGTAATCTATCTCATCGCGATAGAACGAGGAGCTCTTGAAGGTCTTGCTCTGTGTAATATGCCCCTCCTTAGTAAAGGAAACGGTCGCTCCGTCATCGTAGACCTCAATAGAATATCTGCCGTTCTCATCGGTCGTGGTGATCCTGTCAGCGGATGCTACGGTAACCCCTGCAAGCGGAGTATCATTTTCAATAATGACGCCCGAGACCTTGCCCCAATATACCGCCTTCTTTTCCGTCGGTACGGTAGTGGTAGTAGTGACGTTGAGATTGCAGGACGAGAGCAGGATCAGAAGCAATATGAAGGATGTAACCGCAATAAATGATCTTTTCATATCTGCATACCCCCTCAATCATAATTGTGCTTGATGACTACCGCATTTGTCCTGTTTTCGATAGTTATCGTAGTAGAGCCCATCTGCTTTGCGTTAGTGGAATTACCCTTGCCAGTCTTAGTGCCGAACGTGTAGGTTATTCCCTCATAGAATATGGTGGAATCGTTCGAGTGCCTGTGTCCGCAGAACATGTGCGTGGTGCTGTGAAGATCCTTTACCATGCTTACAAAGCCTGCCTCACTTCTTGCGTCCGTGTACATTGAGTATTCAACGAGCGCCTTGTCCTCCGCAGCGGAGTGTATTCGCCCGTTTTTGGCGATATCGTCGCGCTGACCGTATGCAAACTCATTGTTCGTGCCAAGTCCAAACTCCTTCGGAACTGTTCCGACTCTCACATGCTCGTATTCATACGTACCGTCGCTGTATTTACTTGTGAGGACGGAATTAGCCGCATATTGATATTCATCAGTAGGTACGTGGTGGAATATCATAGAGGGTATGACCTTGCCCTCAAACGGTGCAAAATCTCCGAAGAATTCCTCGGAGAGGGATTTTACAGCCTCTGCGTACCATTCGGTCTGCGAGGGTAAGAAGGTCTCATATTCACGTCCCGAATCGAAGAAGAAAAGGGAATATATAAGCTTATTTTTCTGCATAATGTTGACAACGTAATTGCCATAGCGTCCCTCATCGGTGAATACGCCCTCAGAATAGAGTAGAAGCGGATTTTTCGATGCCTCGTCTGCAAGGAGTGCAGATAGCCTTCTGACACCGCCCGAAGCATCCTTCTCGTGATTTCCGAAAATATACGTCCACGGAATTTCATAGCTATTCATCTCCGCAATAAGAGCCTTCATATCCGAGTCGTCGGTCGTGCCGTTCACGCCGTCACCTGTTATAACTATAAGGTCCGGCTGAACCTGATTTACCCACTTTCTCATATAGGGAAAAACATCCCTCTCTCCCTGCAGGGACGAGCTTATATGCAGATCCGTAAGCTGAAGAATGACAAAATCATCCCCCGACTCCTTCTCGACATAAAACACCTGATCGTCCGAAAACGCTCCCTCGTCAGCCGAAGCCGTGCCAAGCGGAATTACGGGAAGAACAACTGTCAGCATAATAATGATACTTATGAAACTTAATTTTAAAGCCTTCATATTTCTCCTTTCTTTGATCTTTCATCAAATTTTTATTTTTTACGATCGGCTCTGAAGATCCGCATCAAAGCCAATATCAAAAACATTCCGATAAAGGGGAAGATTGAACAAACGAGCATTCCCGCCTGAAGATCGTGCGAATCGGCTATCACTCCGAGAAGCTGAGGAGCTACGGACGCACCGAGATCACCGCCTGCCGCCATCAGTGCATACGCCGCCACACCTGCGGACGGTATTTTTTCCTCCATCATTATCAGCGTCCCGGGCCAAAGCATCGAAGTAAATATGCCCGTGAGCGTGCAGGCAATAAAGGAAACTACCGTATTGCTTGAAAATCCGACTGTAAGATAGCACATGCACGCCCCGACCATGCTTATCAATAATACCTTCGTGATGCTCTTGCCCCACTTGGCATAGCATACACGGCATATTCCGAGAAGCACCGCAAACGCCGCCATTCCGAATATATCTCCAAAGGTCTTGTCAATATGAAGCTGTGCCTCCATATAGCTCGAGATCCAGTTTGACATTGCATTTTCCGCACAGCTGCCAAGAAAAATACAGCCTATGCAGAGTGCGATTCCGAGCGTTCTTTTTTTCGTACCCTCAACAGTCACCACACCTTCACCCGATGACAGCTTCGGCATCGGTGCACGCATAAACATCACAGAGGCGATGATCGGGAGGGTAGCAAAGAACAATGTGAGGTACATCCAATTATCCGCACCTGCAAATCTTATAAACAGCGAGCCAACGAGAGCCACGGTGAAAATTCCGAATGCATACAGGGAGTGAAGCAGGCTCATATCCCTTTGAGGATCGTCCGACGGTATTGCCGCAATCGTCGGGCTGAGAAGCACCTCGGATAGCCCTGCGGCAACGGAAAAGACCACCGTGCCTGCCAGCAGTCCGAAATACGCATAGTCGGGAAACAGAGTCGGGAGCAACGCATACATAAGAAGTCCTGCCGACGTTATCAGCGGTGCCACCTTCAAAATATTGTCCGTGCGCATTCTTTTTGACAGTGCGGAAAACAACAGGTCAACTATGAGTTGTGTACAAAAATTAGCCACCACGAGCGTGCCGAGAAGCGTCCAAGATATCCCGAATTTTTCATGGAATGTAACAAACAGAAGCGGCGGCAGACAAAATACCGACGACATCGTAAAATATGCACAATAACACGCTAAGCGAGTGCGATTGTAATTGATAAGTTCCTTCATAAAGCGATCCTTTTTGATGATATACATAGTTATAAGAATATTATAATATACCAAATTACCATTGTCAACAATTTCAGAGCAGAAAACATTGTTTTCTCGGTCAACACTTAAAACATTTGCAAAAATTTCAAAAACCACCCCGTCAGGAGTGGTTTTTGAATGATATTAAATTATTTCTTTCTCTCGCAAAGCCTCACAATGAGCTTAACAAGCTCGACGATCGGGATGACCATTATAGCAAGGAGCATGGCGATGCCGTATTCCATAAGATCAAGCTGTGCAAGGCTGAAGGCGTCGGCGAGGAAGGGAACCTCGATAACGACCGTGGTGAGCAGGAGTGAGAAAAGTCCTGCGCCCCAAAGCCATACATTCTGCGTCTTAAGCGTGAATATCGAGCCCTTGAGCGAGCGCATATTGAACGCATGGAAGATCTCAGCCATCGAGAGCGTCAGGAACGCCATCGACGTTCCGAGCATCTCCGCGCTGTATTCGCCTGCGGCAATAGCCTCTGCGTGATGGAGATTAGCGAGCACATCACGTCCGATGAAGTAGGAAATGAGTGTGATGAGAGTTACGAGCACACCCTGATACATAACGGACACGCCAAGACCGCCTGAAAAAATGCCGTCCTTAGAATCCCTCGGTGCGCGCTTCATAACGTCGTCCTCGGGCTTTTCCATACCGAGCGCAAGTGCGGGGAAGCAGTCGGTTATGAGGTTGATCCAAAGCAGGTGAACCGCGAGGAATATATTCTCAATTCCGAGCAGTGTAGCGAAGAATATCGTAAGCACCTCGGAGAGGTTGGATGCGAGCAGGAACTGAATAGCCTTTCTGATATTATCGTAGATCCTGCGTCCCTCTCCTGCGGCGGAGACGATAGTAGCAAAATTATCGTCCGCAAGTATCATATCCGCAACGTTCTTTGTAACGTCCGTTCCCGTGATACCCATACCGACGCCGATGTCGGCATTCTTGATCGAGGGTGCGTCATTAACACCGTCGCCCGTCATAGCGGTGATCTTGCCCTTCTTACGCCAAGCATTGACGATCCTCGTCTTGTGCTCGGGCTGAACACGTGCGTAAACGGAATATTTCTCAACGAGCTCATCGAAATCCTCGTCGGATATATTATCGAGCTCCGCGCCCGTGATCGCCTGAGAGGGATCGGTAATGATTCCGAGCTGTGTTGCAATGGCGATAGCGGTATCCTTATGATCTCCCGTTATCATTATGGGGCGTATTCCTGCGAGGCGGCACTGATCAATAGCAGGCTTGACCTCGGGGCGCACGGGATCTATCATTCCCACAAGTCCTACAAAGCAAAGACCTCTCTCGACCGCCTCGGGAGTGTACACCGCAGGTGCGGAATCGAGATTTTTGAGCGCTACTGCAAGAACTCTGAGTGCCTTGTCAGCCATCTGCTTATTTGCGGAGAGTATCTTCGCCCTTACACCGTCATCCATGGGCACGCACTCACCATCAACGAGTGCGGATGAGCACACCTTGAGTATCTCATCGGGCGCGCCCTTTGTAAACTGAATTATTGACTCACCGTGTCTGTGAATGGTGGACATCATCTTTCTCATGGAATCAAAGGGAACCTCTCCGATACGCTCATAGAGAGTGCTCTGCGTATTCTTGGAGAACCCAAGCGTCTGTGCGTAGTTTACGAGTGCGCACTCCGTCGGCTCACCGACAGCCGTGCCTGCGTCCTCGTCAAATTCAGCGTCGGAGCACAGAGACATAGCATTCGCCAAAAGTCCCTCGTCGTCGCCGTAGTGCTCAACGACCGTCATCTTGTTCTGCGTGAGCGTACCTGTCTTATCCGAGCATATTATCTGCGTACAGCCGAGCGTCTCGACCGCCGTAAGCTTGCGGATTATCGCGTTTCTCTTTGACATATTGGTAACGCCAATGGAGAGAACTATTGTAACGACCGTCGAAAGTCCCTCGGGTATCGCCGCAACTGCGAGCGAGATAGCGACCATAAAGAAGCTCATTACTTTATCAAAGGTAAATGTACCCGTAAGCACGAGCTCACGAACAAGATTTATACCGAAAACGAGAACGGATATCGCAATAACGAGTACCGTGAGCACCTTTGAGAGCTGAGCAAGCTTGACCTGAAGGGGAGTCTTGCCCTCCTCGGCATTAGCGAGCGCATCCGCTATCTTGCCCATCTCCGTATCCATGCCCGTAGCGCAAACGACCGCCTTGCCGCGTCCGTACACGACCACGCTACCCATGTATACCATATTCTTGCGATCCCCGAGGGGGATTTCCGCGCCGTCAATGACCGCTTCGGTCTTGTTTACGGGAACGCTCTCACCCGTAAGTGCTGCCTCCTCGACCTTGAGGGAGGCACATTCAATGATCCTCGCATCCGCAGGAACTGCATCTCCAGCCTCAAGCACCACGATATCGCCAATAACGAGATCCTCACTCTTAAGAGTGATCTGCTTTCCGTCACGAATGACCTTGCTCGTAGCGGAGGCTATCTCTTGGAGCGCCTCTATAGCCTTTTCAGCCTTGCTCTCCTGAAACACGCCGAGCACCGCGTTTATAATTACCACGGCAAGTATGATAACGACGTCGGAGGGGAAGCCAAAATGCCCCGAGACCACTCCCTCGTATATCTCCATGCCTGCGGATATAATTGCGGCAACGATAAGAATGATCGTCATTGGCTCAGCAAGCTGCTTGAGAAATTTTTTGACGATCGAGTCTCCCTTTGCGGCTACGAGCTTGTTCTTGCCGTATTTTTCGAGCCTTGCGGTCGCCTCACTGCTGTCAAGACCGTGTGCCGACGCCGAAAGAGAGGAAAATACCTCTTCCTTGGAATTGTTGTAAAAATTCATCCTTTTCTCCTTTTGAAAATTGAAAATAGAAGGCTGGAAGATCGCCGTATCATAAAAATAAGACTCAAGTGTCAGAAAACACTTGAGTCTTGTTCATTAAGATATGCCAGACCGTAAGGCCATGATGTTGACATATCACGATATACGCGAACTACTCCCTCGAGTGGAGTTATTATAACACATTGACTTATTATTGTCAAGAGTAAAAATAAAAAATCAACTAAAATTAATTTTCTATTATTCCTCCGCCGACAACAATGTCTCCGTCGTAGAGAACAAGGGACTGACCAGCGGTGGGTGCACGCTGTGGCTCGTCAAATACTACCTTTATCCTGCCGTCGGGGAGCTGCTGAGCCGTCGCCGACTGCTCCCTCTGATTGTACCGTATGCGAGCCTTTACGCGCATTGGCGCATCTATCCTCTCACAGGAGATGAGATTGACATTGCCTGCGATCACCTCCGTGGAAAACAGCTCCTCATTTCTGCCGAGAACGACCGTGCCCGTCGATGCATCCTTTGAGAGGACGTACATCGGCTCGCCAAGGGAGATGCCGAGTCCCTTTCTCTGACCGACGGTATAGCGTATCATTCCGTCGTGATCGCCCAAGATCCTGCCCGTTCGATCAACGAATTTTCCGCCGCTTGAAGATATGCCCGTCGTTCGCTCGATAAAGGAAACGTAATCTCCGTCGGGAATAAAGCAAATATCCTGACTGTCGTGCTTTTTGGCATTAACAAAGCCCTCCGCCTCCGCCATCTGCCTTACCTCGGACTTTTTGTAAGAGCCGAGAGGGAAGATGGTATGTGCGAGCTGCTCCTGCGTTAGCGAATAGAGCACGTAGCTCTGATCCTTAGCAGGATCGAGTGCCTTCTTGAGCAAATAACGCCCATCCTCACGACGCTCCACCCTCGCATAATGCCCCGTGGCGATGGCATCACAGCCCATCTCGCGTGCAATTCGCATCAGCTCGCCGAATTTCACACAGCGATTGCACGTAACACAGGGATTTGGCGTCCTACCCGAAATATATGACTCCACAAAATCCGCTATGACCGTCTTCCTGAATATCTCGCCGAGATCATACACCCCGTGAGGTATGCCGAGCCGCGCACAAATACTTGCGGCGTCGGAGATATCGGTCTCCGTAGAGCAGGTGTTCTCGCCATAGAGAAGGGAATCCGTGCGGTCGTGCAGACGCATCGTGCCGCCGACCGCCTCATGCTCTCTTGAAATGAGCATCGCGGAGACTGCACTGTCAACACCGCCGCTCATAGCAACAAATACCTTCATATCCTGTAATCCTCCCACGAAAAGCTCGTCGGAGTTCCGCCCTCAAGCAGTCCCTCAAAATTTCTCTGTCTCAGAGCCTCATATACAGCAATGGCAACGGAATTTGAGAGATTGAGCGAGCGCAGATTGGGAAGCATCGGTATTCTTACACACGTCTCGGGATTTGCCGCGAGCAAGGTCTCGGGAAGTCCGCGCGTCTCCTTGCCGAACATCAGATACACTTTGCCCCCGCCTGCGAGGTCAACATCGGTATATTTTCTCGGTGCCTTCGTTGTAAAGTAGAACGTCCCCGTGCTCGCATCGGGATTTTTAGCATTGAAATCGTCAATATTCTCATAGTATGTAATATCGAGTAAATGCCAATAATCCAGCCCTGCACGCTTGAGCTTTCTGTCGTCAATCTCGAAGCCCATCGGCTTTATTATGTGAAGCGATGCGCCCGTCGCCGCGCAGGTGCGTGCGATATTGCCCGTGTTCTGAGGTATCTCGGGCTCGTGAAGAACTATATTTATATCAGCCATAAAAAGCCTCCCATTACGCTTTTTAGCAAAATTTCATTGATTTTTACATTCATCCTCCTAATTATAGCCTATCTTACCGCCTTTTTCAATATTAAAATAAAAAATTTACAAAAAACTATGGTAATTATTTGGATAATGTAGTATAATAAACTGATATTCATATTTTGGAGGATCAAATGGGACTTTTTGACAAGCTTTTCGGCACATACAGCGAAAGGGAACTTAAGAAAATAGATAAAACAGTATGTCAGATAGAGGCTCTTGCGGACAAGTATTCTAAAATGACCGACGCAGAGCTCTCGGGAATGACACAGATATTCAAGGACCGACTTGCGAGCGGTGAAACGCTTGACGATATCCTGCCCGACGCATACGCGGCGATCAGGGAGGCTGACGACCGTGTTCTCGGGAAGCGTCCCTTCCGCGTACAGCTGATGGGCGGTATCATACTGCATCAGGGAAGAATTGCCGAGATGAAAACGGGCGAGGGTAAAACTCTCGTTGAGACCATGCCCGCATATCTCAACGCTCTCACAGGAGAGGGTGTTCACATCGTAACGGTAAACGACTACCTTGCCTGCCGTGACAGCGAGGAGATGGGCAGAGTTTACGGCTTTATGGGACTTAAGACGGGAATCGTAGTCAACGGTCAGAAGCCCGAGGAAAAGCAGGAGGCATACGCCGCAGATATCACATATGGAACGAATAACGAGTTCGGCTTTGACTACCTCCGTGACAACATGGTCATCTATAAAAATCAGCTCAGCCAGCGCGGACATGCCTTTGCCATCATTGACGAGGTAGACTCCATTCTCATAGACGAGGCAAGAACGCCGCTCATCATCTCGGGTATGGGAGATCCCTCGACCGACCTCTACACCAAGGCGGATGCTCTTGTGAGAAGATTCAAGAAGCTTGTCGTCAAGGAGATCAATAATAAGGAGGACAATGACGACGTTGATACGGATTACATCGTCGACGAGAAAGCAAAGAACGCCGTCCTCACGCCGAGAGGCACGAGAAAGGCGGAGGAATTCTTCGGAATCGAGAACCTCAGTGATCCAGAAAATAACGAGATTGCCCACCACGTAAATCAGGCGATACGCGCATACGGTACTATGAAAAGGGACGTCGATTACGTCGTCAATGAGAACGGCGTAATGATCGTCGACGCCTTCACAGGACGCCTTATGCCCGGCAGAAGGTATTCAAACGGTCTCCATCAGGCAATAGAGGCTAAGGAGGGCGTCAAGATCGAGAAGGAAAATCAGACTCTTGCGACCATCACCTTCCAGAACTACTTCAGAATGTATAAAAAGCTCTCGGGTATGACGGGTACGGCTCTTACAGAGGATGCGGAATTCCGTGAGATATATGCGCTCGACGTCGTAGAGATACCGACGAATAAGCCGATGATAAGAGTAGACCACAACGACGTGCTCTACAAGACCGTGAACGGAAAGTACCGTGCAATCGTTGAAAAGGTCAAGGAATGTCACGCAAAGGGACAGCCCGTGCTCGTCGGAACGGTATCCATCGACAAATCCGAGGCTCTCTCACACCTGCTCGACAGGGAGGGCATCAAGCACACCGTCCTCAATGCAAAGCTCCATGAGAAGGAGGCGGAGATCGTCGCACAGGCAGGAAAGTACGGCGCAGTTACCATCTCCACTAATATGGCAGGACGCGGAACGGATATCATGCTTGGCGGCAACCCCGAGTTTATGGCAAAGCACGAGATGAAGAAGCTCGGATTCTCAGACGAGCTCATCTCTCTCTCCACGGGAACGGCAACGGTCGATGACGAGGAGATAATGGAGGCAAGACGCACCTTCGCAGAGCTAAATCAACGCTTCAAGCGTGAGATAGAGCCCGAGGCGCAGAAGGTCAGGGAAGCAGGCGGTCTCTTTATAATCGGCTCTGAAAGGCATGAGTCAAGACGAATAGATAACCAGCTACGCGGACGTGCAGGACGTCAGGGAGATCCCGGTGAGTCGTGCTTCTATATATCGCTTGAGGACGACCTTATGAGGCTCTTTGGCGGCGAGAGAATGCACCTTATCGCAAGCAACCTCGGCATGACCGACGACGACGCAATAGATTATAAAGCATTCTCGGGCGTAATTGAAAGCTCACAGAAGAAGGTAGAGGACCTCAACTTCAAGCGCAGAAAGAACGTCCTCGCATACGACGACGTAATGAATAAGCAGCGTGAGCTCATATACAGTCAGAGACAGGACGTCCTCAATGGAATCGATATCTCCGACAAGATCGCATCAATGATAAGCAGTACCGTCGATCAGCACGCGCACGAATGCATAGATTCCAATACCTCCGTCATCGACCTTAACGCGCTCGATCGTTATTTTCTCCCTCTACTCAGGGAGAAATATCCGATGAATCAGGTAAGGGAGCTTGCAGAGAAAAAAGATATCGACGGCATATCAGAGCTTCTTTGCACCGTAGCTGATGAGGTATACAGGTCAAAGGAGGAGATCTTCGGTGCAGAGGGAATGCGCGAGATCGAACGCTCCTTGCTCCTTAGAAACGTCGATAGAAAGTGGATGCAGCACATAGACGCCATGGACGATCTCAAGGGAAGCGTCGGGCTTCAGGGCTACGCGCAGAGAGATCCCGTAACCGAATACCGCTTCCGCGGTGCGGATATGTTTGATGAGCTCGTAAATGATATCAGAGAGGGCACGGCGATGTCGATCCTCAGCGTCGTCAAGGCGAGCCCCGATACGCAGAGAGTTCAGATTGCAAAGCCTATAAACGAATCTTCCTCGGGGGAGATCTCAAAGAAGCCCATCACCGTCAAAAGGGGCGAGAAGGTCGGCAGAAACGATCCCTGTCCCTGCGGTAGCGGAAAGAAGTACAAGAATTGCTGTGGAGCAAACAGATAAATAAAATGCCACTGTTTTACAGTGGCATTTTATTATTTGTTGATATATTCAAGTGTGAATCCGTCGGGGGCGTATTTGCGCCAATCGCGATGCTTTTCGATCGCAAGCCACGCATCAGCGTCACCGCCGTAATATATTGAGGAGAGGGAATTTGAGTATTCAAACACCCACCGTCCGATATATTTAAGAGGCATGCCGAGTCTGACACTCACAAGATTATCGCAAAAGGCAAAGGCGTCCGCCTCGATCCTCTCAACAAATTCAAGATCCATATCACGAAGCCCCGTACAGCCCAAAAATGCGCTGTCTCCGATGACATTTACGCTCTGCGGCAGGATCACCGAGACGAGGTGTGTCTGATTCTTAAACGCACCCTCGCCAATGGCAGTAACGGCGACTCCATCATGCTCCGACGGTATGACGATGCTCGCATCCGTGCAAGCGCCGATGCCCATCACCACTCCATCCACTATTTCGAGCCCAACCGACGCACGCATCTCCTCGTATCTGATAAGTGCCGAGCAAAGCTCGCAATAATATCTTATCTCCGTGCCCACGATATTAGGAGGCAGTTCTACATGCTCGAGCGGAGGGTGCTCCATCTCCTCGACCTTTGAGCAGTTTGAGCAGACTCGCGTGCTTTTACCCGAGACACCGCACCCGCTCTCATATTCAAGAGTCCAATCCGAGAAGGAGTGCCCGATTGACCTGATATCGCGCTTTTCTGTCAAGCCACAGCTGCAACCACGTATCTCCGTGCCCTTATCCTCACAGGTTGCATCGACATTCACAGTCCAATCGCTCCATTTGTGGGCGTGCTCCGGTTCCTTTTCAGTCCTCATCGGGAATCCGCACACGGAGCAGGTAAGTGTACGCACGGTTCCGTCCTCGGTTATCTCCCAATATCCCTCCGTGTGGGGAAGGCGGTCGACGAACTTAGACTCGTACTCGCCACAGCTACAATATCTTCTGTCACTACCGACCATACTGCAGGTAGGATCCAGATATCTCTCCCACTCGCCGAATTGATGCCTGTGCAAGGTTAGAAGAAGCAAAAGCACAAGGACGAGTGCCACCGCAACGGCACTGCAGAGCACCTTGTATTCCCGCAGGAATTTTTTTATCTTGTATTCGCTGTATTCAGTAAAGATCTTCATTATCCTATCTCCAATGACGATATAGTTACAGATTATAACTATATAATAACACAATCCACGCCAAAATACAATAAAAAAGGCAGAAAATCTTTCCGCCTTTTATTATTTTTTGATAAATATCAAAGCTCTGCGACGTTTATTCTGCAGATCGCACGCTGAAGCTTTGCTCTTGCAACATCGAGGGATCTGGTGTCGCTTGAGAGGGAAATGGTCTCCTTCGCTCTGTCCCTTGCGAGCCTTGCGCGCTCAAGATCAATATCCTCCGCAAATTCAAAGGTTATCGCAACGAGCCGCACAGAGCCGCCCGAGACCGTTACGAAGCCTCCCGATACTGCCGCAAATCTGTCCTTGCCGCCGATCCTTATCCTCGCACGTCCCGTACCGAGTGCCGCCACGTAGTCGATATGACCTGCCAGAAATTCCACATCGCCGTCAAGCGAGTGGACGAGCAGGCTCTCTATCATACCCTCAAAGGCGAGCCCGTCGGGTGTTACGACCTCAAGATGAAATTCCTTCATACCGTTCACCACTCAATAAGGCTTATCTGTCAAGGGATCTTGCTTTTTCCACTGCATCGTCAATAGTTCCGACGAAGAGGAAGGCACTCTCTGGCAGATCGTCGTGCTTGCCGTCGAGGATCTCGCGGAAGCCGCGTATCGTCTCCTTGATGGGCACGTACTTGCCCTGCATACCCGTAAACTGCTCAGCGACAGAGAAGGGCTGAGAGAGGAATCTCTGTATCTTTCTCGCACGGTTGACCACGAGCTTATCGTCCTCGGAGAGCTCGTCCATACCCATAATGGCAATTATGTCCTGAAGCTCCTTATATCTCTGCAATATCCTTTGAACGTCGCGCGCGACCTCATAATGCTCGATACCGACTATCTCGGGGGAAAGTATCCTCGAGGTGGATTCAAGGGGATCGACCGCAGGGTATATTCCGAGCGAGGCGATGCTTCTTGAAAGCACCGTGGTAGCGTCAAGGTGAGCAAAGGTCGTAGCAGGGGCAGGGTCCGTAAGGTCGTCCGCAGGCACATAGACTGCCTGAACCGAGGTTATCGAGCCGCGCTTCGTAGAGGTGATTCTCTCCTGAAGTGCACCCATCTCAGTAGCAAGCGTGGGCTGATATCCGACCGCTGAGGGCATTCTTCCGAGAAGTGCGGATACCTCACTTCCTGCCTGTGTAAATCTGTAAATATTGTCTATGAAGAGCAGAACGTCCTGCCCCTCCTTGTCGCGGAAATACTCCGCCATGGTAAGTCCCGAGAGACCTACTCTCATTCTCGCTCCCGGAGGCTCGTTCATCTGACCGTAGACGAGAGCTGTCTTTGAGAGAACGCCCGACTCCTTCATCTCGTTATAGAGATCGTTACCCTCTCTCGTGCGCTCGCCGACGCCCGTAAATACGGATATGCCGCCATGCTCCTTGGCAACGTTATTTATAAGCTCCATAATAAGCACCGTTTTACCGACGCCTGCACCTCCAAAGAGACCTATCTTTCCGCCCTTAGTGTAGGGAGCAATAAGGTCGACGACCTTTATACCCGTCTCAAGTATCTCCGTAGCGCTCTCCTGCTCGGAATAGGGAGGGGGATCTCTGTGTATGCACCATCTCTCCGCATTTTCGGGAGCGGGGAGGTTGTCAATAGGCTCTCCGAGAAGGTTGAATATCCTTCCGAGAGTCTCCTGACCTACGGGCACGGTTATGCCCGTTCCCGTGTAGACCGCATCCATTCCTCTTGACATTCCGTCCGTGGAGGACATGGCAATGCATCTTACAACATCGTCACCGAGCTGGCTTGCCACCTCGCAGACGACCTTTTTGCCCTCGTGCTCTATCTCGATAGCACCGAGAAGGTCGGGGAGCTCGCCCTTCTCAAATCTGATATCAAGCACAGGGCCTATGATCTGTATTATTTTGCCGATGTTCTTTTTCATCTGACTGATTTCCTTTCAAGCTATATGTGAGGACTCAAAGCGCCTCCGCACCTGATACTATCTCCGTGATCTCCTGAGTGATCGCCGCCTGACGCGCTCTATTATAATGCAGCATCAGCTCGCCGATTATCTCCTCCGCATTCTTGTTGGCAGAGTTCATCGCCATTCTCCTTGCTCCCGATTCCGAGGCGAGGCTCTCACAAAGAGCGGAGTAGAGAATACCGCCAATGTATTCGGGAATTATGCGGTCGAGCATCTCTGCAGGATCGCAGTCCATCTCGAAGCTATCGCTCGCCCTCTCGCTCGCAGGGCGGAGGGGAAGCAGAGTCTCGTAAACTGGTCTCTGCGTCATCATGGAAACAAATTCCGTAAACACGAGGATCACTTCGGAATATTCACCCGAGGCAAAGCCGTTCGCAACTATCCTGCCGAGCGTGAGCACTGAGCCAACGCTCTGATCGCTAGCGTCTACAAAGGCGTCGGTATAGATATCATACCCTCTGTGCCTTGCGTATTCAAGGGATTTCTTGCCCACGGGAAGCCATATTGCACCCTTGCCGTTTTTCAGCGTCTCGACCGTCTTGAAGATGTTGGCGTTATATCCGCCCGCAAGTCCTCGGTCTCCTGCATAAACTATAAAGAGCGTCTTATCCGACTCCGCAGGTCTGAACCAATGCAGAGCCTCCTCGCAGTTTATCGAGGCGATGTCGTCTATGGCATCTCCGAGAGCCTGATAGAAGGGACGGGTACGCTCGACCGTTTCCTTGGCACGTCTGAGCTTTGAGGTAGCAACGAGCTCCATAGCCTTCGTTATCTGCATAGTGCTTTCAACACTACCGATACGTGCCTTTATGTCGTTCATTCCTGCCATAGCTGTACACTTCCTTTCATGATCATAACGCTATTTTGTAAACCTTCCGACCACGCAGAGGATTGCCTCTTTGAGCTCGGATTCCGACTCGGGACTGAGCTGACCTGTCGCTCTGATGGTCTGAAGAAGCTCGCTCTTGACCGCGACAAGATGCTCAAAGAGCTCGTCCTCGAAGCGGTGGATCTCGTCAACGGGTATGTCGCGAAGCATGTTATTGACCACAGCATAGATTATCGCGACCTGAAGCTCAACGGGAATGGGTGAGCTCCTGCCTTGCTTGAGCACCTCAACGATCCTCGCACCCTGATCAAGTCTCTGCTTCGTGTCGGCATCAAGATCCGAGCCAAACTGTGCAAAGCCCTGAAGCTCACGGTACTGTGAGTAGAGAAGCTTGAGCGTTCCCGAGACCTTCTTCATAGCCTTGATCTGCGCATTTCCTCCAACACGGGAAACAGAGATACCTGGGTTTACCGCAGGTCTGATACCTGCATGGAAGAGCTGGGACTCAAGGAATATCTGACCGTCCGTTATCGAGATAACGTTCGTAGGAATATACGCCGATACGTCTCCTGCCTGAGTTTCTATAATGGGAAGGGCAGTAAGCGAGCCGCCTCCGCACTCATCGGAAAGCCTTGCGGCTCTCTCAAGAAGTCTTGAATGGAGATAGAATACGTCTCCGGGGTACGCCTCACGTCCCGGGGGTCTCCTTATAAGAAGGGAAAGTGCACGGTACGCCACCGCGTGCTTTGAGAGATCGTCATATACGATCAGCACGTCCTTGCCCTGCTCCATAAAATATTCACCCATAGTACAGCCTGCATAGGGAGCAATGTACTGAAGAGGAGCAGGATCGCTCGCGTTCGCCGATACTACTATGGTATAATCCATAGCACCTGCTCTATACAGCGTATCAACAACGGACGTTACCGTGGATTGCTTCTGACCGATAGCAACATATATGCATATAACGCCCTTATCACGCTGATTGATTATAGTATCCGTGGCTATGACCGTCTTACCCGTCTGCCTGTCGCCGATGATAAGCTCTCTCTGACCTCTGCCGATGGGAATCATCGAGTCTATTGCCTTTATACCCGTCTGGAGGGGAACAGATACGGATTTTCTTTCGATAATACCGTATGCACGCCTCTCAATGGGACTGTATGTCGTAATGTCGATGGGGCCCTTGCCGTCAATAGGATTTCCGAGCGCATCCACGACTCTGCCTATGAGCTGATCTCCAACAGGAACGGAAACGACACGTCCCGTGCGCTTTACGATACTGCCCTCGCTTATTCCAACGTCGCTGCCGAGAAGAACGCAGCTGACGAAGGTCTCCTCAAGGTTGAGTGCCATTCCAAACGAGCCGTTCGAGAATTCGAGCAGCTCATTTGCCTTGCACTTATCAAGACCGTGCACTCTCGAGATGCCGTCGCCCACGGATATAACGTAGCCGATCTCGTCCTGACGAGTCTTTACCTCGTAATTACGGATCTGCTCCTTTATTATTTTTGATATATCGTCTATTCTGGACTGCATTTTTTCACCAACTTTTTATATTATTAGATCCTTCAGGCTCTGCTCGAAGCCATCAAGCCTCGTTTTCAGCGAGCCATCTATCTGCTTGCCCATGTATCTGAGCTTCATACCGCCGAGTATGGACGGATCGACGGTGTTATTGACTACGATCTGCTTCCCCGTGATCGCTCCAAGGCGGTCAGCAAGTCTCTCCGACTGCACGGCAGTGAGGGGAATACTCGATATCGCCTCAACCCTCTCGATTCCATGAAGCTCATCATAGCTCGAGGTGTAAGCGTCGCAGATCCTTGGGATCATATACGCGAGCCTACGCTCGGATAGGAGCTTCAAAAGATTTACAAGGTCGCGATCAAGCGTACCGAAGGACTCCTCGACAAGACCGACTCTCTCCTCACGTGCGAGGGCAGGGGTGTCGAGCAGCTTTACATAATCGGGCTCTGCGGAGAGAGCGGCAGCAACTGTCGTAAGGTCATCCATAACGGTCTCGACCTTGCCGAGCTCGCACGCTATCTCAAAGAGCGCATCACCGTAGCTCTTGGCATTATTGTCAACGTATGCCATATCATTCACCAACATTGTCTATGAACGAATCAATAAGGTCGGCGTGCTCGCCCTCGGATATCTCGCGTCCGATGACAGCACCAGCGATCTCGATAGCCATATCCGAGACCTCGTTCTTGACCTCGCTGAGCGCGCGCTTTTTTTCAAGAGCGATCTGCTCCTCAGCGCGCTCGTAGATCCTTGATGCCTCCGCCTGAGCGTCTCTGAGGATATCCTCCTCCTTGAGCTGAGCCCTGCGCACGGCATTCTTCAGTATCTCCTCGCTCTCATCGTTAGCCGAGCGGAGCTTTTCCTCGTAGAGAGCCTTGCTCCTGTCAGCCTCCTTTTCGGCGTTTTCAGCGTTTTCGTACATATCGTCGATCTCCTTCTGCCTTGCGTCTATCATATTCTTCATAGGCACGAAGAGAAGCTTTTTGAGAAACAGATACAAAATAAGCAGGTTACACCATGCAAATAACATCGTCCAGACATTTACGCCAACAAACGATTCAAAAGCATCTATTACTACACTCATTATGTTCTCCCAGAATTACAGAATTAAAGAACTCCCATAAATATGAGAAGAAGGGATACGACGAGTGAGTAGATACCCGTGGTCTCCGTAATAGCACAGCCAAGTATCATATTGGTACGAAGCGTTCCTGCCATCTCGGGCTGACGCGCCATTGCCTCAAGCGCCTTACCGACCGCATTACCTTCTCCGACTGCAGGGCCGATAGCTCCAAGTCCCATACAAATAGCCGCGCCAAGCGCTCTTGCTGCATTAACATCCATTTTTAAGTTCTCCTTTGCTTTTTATAATTTTGTTTTGATCATTTATTTGTATCGGCTTCCTCGGGCGGAGGTGGACATGCACCTGCCACGTATACCATCGTGAGCAGGCAAAATACGAACGCCTGCACGAAGGATGAGAAGAAGTCGAAATACAACGAAAGAAATGCCGGGATACCCACCTGAAGAACGGGCGGGATCAGCGATGCGATATACGCAGGGAGCCACGAGAATATAGCCTTCGAGGCTACCGCAAGTGCGGCGTATATCAATGCGGTGAGCACCGAGCCGCCCGCGACGTTACCGAAATGACGGAACGCCATGGATATGGGCTGAGCGATCTCACTTACTATGTTCATCGGCGTCATTACCGCAATGGGCTCCGTAAAGCCCTTGAGCCAGCCGATAAAGCCGTTATTCTTTATGCTGTGATACCAGACGAGTCCCGTCGTAACGAGCGCGTACGCGAGCGTAACGGAGAGATCCGCCGTAGTCGAGCGGAAGATCATAGTCGTTCCTATCAGGCTTCCGCATATACACGAGAGGAAGAGCGTTCCGATATACGGGGCAAATTTCATATTATGCTTACCCATCGTCTCCTCAACGAGCTTGTACAACATTCCGATGAGCTTTTCAACAATGACCTGAATGCCGCCAGGACGCTTTTCGATCCTTCTCGATACCGCATACGCAAGTATGATAAGAAGCACCGTTACAACGAACAGCGAGACCGTCGTCTGCGTAATAAAATTGCCGAAGTTGCCGAAAATGTCGACCATCGTGCCAGCGAATGCCTCATAGAGCTCGTCTATTCTGACAAAAACCTTAGGTCCTGTAACCGATATTTCCAAAATTACATACCTCTTTTCTTTTTAATAAATTCCGAAAGATATATCAGTGGCTTATAGACCACGAGAGGGACAAGGAGCGAGATTGGATCGAACTGACGCGTGATCAGCGCACCCACGAGCACCGCGATCATGACCACATTTCGTAAAATGTACGATTTTGTCATGGCGTTCTGCACGCTGAGCTTGTGCTCTGCGGAAAATTTCTCCGCCTCCTCATCGGTCATCTCACGATCTCCGCGCTCGCCGATGTAGTTTTCAACTATTCTGTTTACGGAGAGGGAAAGCGCAATAAAATTGCCTATCGCCACTATTGCACCGAGAACGGAGCCTGTGAGCACGGTATAGTCAAATCTTCCGATAGCCAGATATACAAGGCATATCAGTGCGGCTACCACAGCCTCACCGACGGCGAGGCACACTATATCCGTGCGATCATTTTTCTTCATTTCGCTCATTTCGCTCATTTTTCCTCCTTCTGCTGTTGGTGGTCTTTTTCTGCTTTTCGATGCCCTCAAGCGTCGTCATAGCCTGAAGAACGAACCTTATCATTGATATTCCCCCTGCAAGCGTTCCTACCGTAACTGCAACAGCGTAGGTCCACACGGGGAAGGAGAGCTTATCAACGAGCAGCCACGCTATAAAAAGCGAGCCACCCATGCCGAAAAGCAGACTGAATACTGCCTGAAAAACGACATTGGCAATATAAAATGCGTTGTAAAAGCCCTTCATATACGTCCTCTCCGAAATTTGCAATGTTTACCATAAAATTATACCACAATATCGCATTAAAAATCAAGTATTTATATGAAAGTTCTATTAATGAATAAATAAAATTTACAATTTTGTCGAAATAAATGAAGGATCTGATATTTCCGCACTCTATATAAGCGTCGGTGCGCATATCAGAGCACGGCGCAAACGTGAATATATCCTGCAGAGTAAGGACGGCGGCAAAGGATTTTCACCGCGTCCACATTCGAGCGTGAGAGAGGGAAGACCGAGCTCTCCGACGAGCCAATCCGTAAAGCCGCCGTATGCCGCCGCTCCCTTGGGAACGGCAAGAGCGTATGCAGTCATATCCGCCACGCGCCGCGCGATCCTCTCACATTCGGATGTGCATCTTCCGCCACTCGTATAATATATTTCCTCACCTTGGGTGTGAAGCGTCAGTGCGAGGGAGGGTGGGGCATAGCGCACGAAATTGCAGATTGCGTGCACCTCAGGCTCGGACTCGGGATATTCGCCGCTATACCGAGTCGGCGCGCCGCGATATATGCCCAGAGATCTCTCTATGACCTTATAATCCTCAAAACCCGAGTTGTAATTGTGATTGAGATCGACTCCGCGTGCGTTCGCCTGCCAGCGTGATATATCCGTGCCATCGCACATAGCGATCACACGCTCCCTTAGTATCCCCGCACTCTCAATTCCGTGAATGGCGTAGTCCACCCCGTCGGGATTGAGCATGGGCACGATGTGTATGCGTCTTAACCTCAGCATCGTCCTCACCGATACGCCAAATAACACAAGATCACGCTCGTATGCCTCCGCGATCTCACGGACAAGAAGTACAAGCAGCGCCGAGGTAATCCATTCCATGCCGTGGTGAGCACCTATGTAGAGCACGCTCCTCTCACCGCTCCCGAGCGATAGGAGGGGAATACTGCGTCCGAGTATGCTCGTGCCGATAACGCCCGTCCCGATCCATGGGTATCTCTCTCCAATCTCACGCACAAAGGCGGTGAGTGCCAAATGATCAAAATATTCAAAAACGCCCTCTCCAAGCACAGATATACCCAAAACAGACCCCTCCGCACAGCCTTTCGGCATTACTTTATAAAAATAATATGAAAAAGCGTTAAAATTGTTTACGAGCATCTTGAAATTTCCGAAAAAATAGTATATAATTATGGGGAAAGAAAAAAGCGGACCACAAAGTGATCCGCTATTGATTGGAGCTAGTGAAAAGACTCGAACTTTCGACCTGCTGATTACGAATCAGCTGCACTACCGACTGTGCTACACTAGCAACCGTCAAACGACTTGTATATTTTATCACTTAATTTGCAATTTGTCAAGTGAAATTCAAAAAATATTTTTAAAAATGGAGAAAAAATGAATCTTTGCGATCAAAAAACGATAAAACACGTAATGGACGTCTTCGGACTCAGGTTCAGAAAGGAGTTTGGGCAGAACTTTCTTATAAACAGATCCGTCGTCGAGGATATCGCTCACGCCTGTACGAATGATCCCCATTCCACCGTGCTCGAGATAGGTCCCGGCATCGGTCCTCTCACCACGGAGCTTGCAATGAGGTATGACAGGGTGGTCGCGCTTGAGATAGACCGCGGACTCATACCCGTACTAAAATATACCCTCGGGGAGTTCACAAATGTGGAGGTCTATAACGAGGATGTTATGAAGACCGATCTTGATGCACTCCTTGCCCCGTATTTTGAGAAGGGCAACGTCTCCGTGTGCGCAAACCTTCCGTATTACATCACCACACCCATACTTATGAAGCTCCTTGAGAGCGGACTCCCCTTTGACTATATCACCATTATGATACAGTCCGAGGTGGCAGACCGCCTCTGTGCGCGTGCAGGCTCGTCCGCCTACGGAGCGATTACAGCCGTCCTTGCATACTACGGTGAGGCGGAGAGGATCCTTGAGGTCGGGGCGGAGAATTTCATGCCTGCACCCAAGGTCGATTCCTCCGTGGTGAGGATAAGGCTATTTAAGGACAAGCCGTATAAGCCTGTGGATGAAAAAATATTCTTCAGAACGGTCAAGGCGGCATTCGAGCAGAGAAGAAAAACTCTGCCAAACGCCCTCTCCGCTTCCTTCTCCGAGCTCTCCAAGGAGGAGCTGACAAATGCCGTCATCGAGTGCGGACACCGCCCCGATATAAGAGGGGAAAAGCTCGATGTTGCACAGTTCTGCGCCCTCTCCGACAGGCTCGCACAGCTCATTGCCTCCCACGGCTGATGACAAAATGCACAAATTCAAAATATCATATCGACCGACGCTTTTGCAAACTGCAGAAGCGTCAATTTTTTTGGTAAACAAATTGTGAATTCTCTTGACAAATCGGAATTTCGTGTTATAATGCTTAACGTGTTAATTAATTTTAAAGCTCAGATGGAGGTGGAGAAATGGAAGAAAGCAATTCTGATAAATATAAGCTGACGATGCGAAAGATGCTGTATATCGGACGCCTTCACAGGTGTGTGTTCGAGCGCAACATCTCGAGCCTCGGAATACATCACAGCCAGCATCACATGCTTATGTATATCGCAAGAGAGGGAGAGGTCGACTCGCAAAAGCAAATAGCCGAGAAATTCGGCATCTCGCCTGCCGCGACCGCGCGCACGCTAAAGACTCTCGAGGCAGAGGGGTACATTACCCGATCAAGCGACGGCGGCGACGGAAGATTCAATAAGATAATCATAACGGAAAAGGGCAGGGACATATTCGAGCGCTCGCACATTATGTTCAATGAGACCGATATCTCGGTGTTTGCCGATTTTTCCGAGGATGATCTTACAAAATTCAATGAATATCTTGACCTTATGAAGTCAAGACTTATCGAAAAAAGCAAAGAAAATAACTGTTCTGGAGAAAACAAATGAAGAAAAACAAAAGCAAAAGTATAAATTGGTGGAAATATATAAAGCCCTATCTGCCATACTTCATCATAGGGCCTCTGTGTATGATAGTGGAGGTCGTGGGCGAGGTTCTGATGCCGAGATTGCTCGCATACATCATCGACCTCGGTATAGACGGCGAGACTGACAAGGTGCCTGCCTTCATTCTCAATCTATACAATAGAATAGGCGATAATGCGTACTTTATAGTTGCAATAATGGTCGGAATGATACTGACCGCAATACTTATGATGATAGGCGGCGTCGGCGGTGCGTATTTCGGAGGCAAGGCGTCGACCAACTTCGCCGCAGATCTGCGTGCGGATGTGTACAGGAAGATACAGACCTTCTCATTCTCAAATATCGACCGTTTCAGCTCCGCATCCCTCGTAACAAGGCTTACAAACGATGTTACCCAGCTGCAGAACTTCGTCAATATGATGCTCCGAATGTTCTTCCGCTCGCCCGGTATGCTTATAGGCGCGCTCTTTATGGCGATCAGCCTCAGCCCGTCCCTATCGGTCGTACTCTGCATATCCGTGCCCGTCCTGCTTTGTGCGATAGCGTTCATTGTTGTCAGGGGCTTCCCACTCTTCGGCAAGATGCAGGAGAAGATAGACGGACTCAACTCCACAGTTCAGGAGAACCTCACGAACGTTCGTGTTGTCAAGTCCTTTGTAAGGAACGATTTTGAGGAAAACAAGTTCAGCACAGCGAATGCCAACCTCAAGAATACCGCCACCAAGGCAATGAAAAATATGATACTGCTCTCTCCCATTATGACCTTCGTCATGAACGCTACCTCGATAGCAGTATATTGGTTTGGCGGAAAGCAGCTCGTAGGTGGGAATATGACCACGGGTGATTTTTCGTCCTTCGCCACATATATTACGCAGATACTTTCATCGCTCATGATGGTAACGATGCTCTTTATGATGTTCTCAAGATCCATGGCATCCGCAAGGAGAATAGGTGAGGTAATGAACGAGCAGGTGGATATATGCGATACGGATACAACTACAGATCACAAGGTAGAGAGGGGCGATATAGAGTTCCGCAACGTTTCCTTCCGCTATTATAAGGACAGCGAGGAGAAGGCACTCGACAATATAAATATAAAGATAAAGGCAGGCGATACGGTCGGAATCATCGGCTCGACGGGCTCGGGCAAGAGCACGCTCGTTTCCATGATCCCGAGGCTCTATGACGTTGACGAGGGTGAGGTCCTCGTTGACGGTATCAATGTAAAGGAATATCCTCTCTACAATCTCCGAGAGGGAGTTGGAATGGTGCTTCAGAAGAACGTTCTATTCTCGGGAAGCATAATCGACAATCTTCGCTGGGGAAATGGCGATGCGACTCTCGAGCAGGTCAGAGCCGCGGCTGAGCATGCTCAGGCGGATGCATTTATCACGAGCTTTACCGATGGCTACGACATGGACCTCGGTCAGGGCGGCACTAACGTCTCGGGCGGTCAGAAGCAGAGACTCTGCATAGCGCGCGCACTGCTCAAGCAGCCCAAGGTACTCATTCTCGACGACTCTACAAGTGCAGTCGATATGGCTACGGAGGCAAGGATAAGAGAGACCTTTAAGACCGATCTTAAGGGCTCGACAAAGATAATAATCGCACAAAGGATCAACTCCGTCAAGGACGCGGACGAGATAATCGTCCTTGACGAGGGCAAGGTCACGGGAATAGGAGATCACGAATACCTGCTTGCCAATAATGAGGCATATCAGGAGATCTATTATTCGCAGATGGACAGAAAGGAGGAGAATAAATAATGGCTGCAAGAAAGCTTGAAGAACTTCAAAAGCAATATGGCGGCAAATCCTCCGCAAATACATCGGGGCGTATGATGGGAGGAAGAGGACCTGGCAGAGGCCCTGGTAGAGGCCCTCGCGGCGTCGTGTCGAAGAAAAAGCCCCAGGATACGAAAAAGACCGTAATCAGACTTCTCTCGTATATAGCAAAATACAAATTCAGACTCGTGCTCGTACTCGTATGCATGCTCTTTACCACAGTCTCATCGCTCACGGGCTCGTATATTCTCCGACCCGTTATAAACGCCCTTGTCGGCGAGTCGGATCTTGAATTTCTCGGCATCACCTTCACAGAGCCTATGGAATACCTCGCGCTCATACTCTCCGTAATAGCCGTGGTATATCTTCTCGGTATAGCATCTAGCTACATTCAGTCAAGGCTGATGCTCTCCATATCAATGAACGCGATCGAAAACCTCAGAAACGATCTTTTCAAGAAGATACAGAAGCTGCCTGTCAAGATCTTTGATGGCGATAGCAACGGTGAGATAATGAGCCGCTTTACAAACGATATAGATAATATTGATATGATGCTCAGCAACACCGTCGTCAACCTCATCTCTGGAAGCATAACGCTCATAGGAACGCTTGCGATGATGATATACACCAATATCTGGCTCACGCTCATAACCGCCGCATTCCTTCCGCTGATCCTCTACCTTGCAGGCTGGATCGCAAAGAGATCCTCGAAATATTACGTAGGTCAGCAGGCAGCGCTTGGTGCAATAAACGGATATATTGAGGAATCCGTCTCAGGACAGAAGGTAATAAAGGTATTCAATCACGAGGAGGTCTGCATCGAGGAGTTTGAATCTCTCAACGCAGATATGCGTGAAAAGCAGTTCAAGGCGCAGTTCTACGGCGGTATCATGGGGCCGATACTCGGAAATGCGAGCCAGATCTGCTATGCCTGCGTTGCGGGAATAGGCGGCTTGCTCTGCGTGCTCTCGGGCTTCGACGTTGGCGGACTTTCGGTCTTTGTCGGATATTCGAGGCACTTTGCACAGCCCATAAATCAGATATCCCAGCAGATGAGCACGATATTTGCGGCTCTTGCAGGTGCGGAGCGTGTGTTTGGAGTTATGGACAGAGAGCCCGAGGATGAGGGTGGCGAGCTTGACGAGAGCAATACCACCATCCGCGGAGATGTTACGCTCAAGAACGTAACCTTCGGCTATGAGCCTGGGAAGACCATACTCAAGGATATATCGCTCTACGCACATCCGGGTCAGAAGATCGCATTTGTCGGCTCGACGGGTGCAGGCAAGACCACGGTCACCAACCTGCTCAACCGCTTCTACGACATTGACTCAGGATCCATAACCATAGACGGCGTGGACATCAAGGACTACGACCTCTCGTTCCTGAGAAGGAATATCGCCATGGTCCTTCAGGATACCCACCTCTTTACGGGAACAATAATGGAAAATATCCGCTACGGCCGTCTCGACGCGACCGACGAGGAGGTCATCGCCGCGGCAAAGACCGCAAGCGCGCACAGCTTCATTATGAGGCTCTCCGACGGATATAATACCGTAATTCAGGGCGACGGCGCAAATCTGTCGCAGGGACAGCGTCAGCTTCTCAATATCGCCCGTGCCGCACTCTCAAAGGCGCCGATACTCATTCTCGACGAGGCAACGAGCTCCGTCGACACGAGAACGGAGCGTCATATAGAGCACGGTATGGACAGACTAATGAATGACAGAACTACCTTCGTTATCGCTCACAGGCTCTCGACCGTAAGGAACTCGAACGCTATAATGGTGCTTGAGCACGGTGAGATAGTCGAGAGGGGAACTCACGATGAGCTCCTTCAGATGCAGGGAAGATACTACGAGCTCTATACAGGAAAGAAGGAGCTTGACTGATAAATATTTATGCTCTCCGAGACAAATTCTCTCGGGGAGCATATTTTATTTATTATAAAAATTAGTGAAAATTGTTAAATTTGATATTGAAAAAATGCTTTGAGTATGGTAAACTGATATTGTATCATAAAAAGGAGGATACCACAATGAAGATGACCTTTAGACATTACGGCGACAGCGATCCCGTAACGCTCGAGCAGATATCTCAGATCCCGGGCATGTATTCGATCGTGTCCGCGGTGTATGATGTGCCTGCAGGCGGAGTTTGGAGCGAGGAGAGCATCAACGCTATCAAGCAGAGCGCCGAGGCTCACGGGCTCAAATTTGAGGTCGTAGAGAGCGTACCCGTGCCTGAGGATATCAAGCTCGGCAACGAGCGCGCACCCGAGCTCATTGAAAACTACTGTGAAAACCTCAGACGGCTCGCAAAGGCAGGCGTCAAGTGCGTTTGCTACAACTTCATGCCCGTTTTCGACTGGCTTCGCAGTGAGCTTGAGCACGCCGCACCCGATGGCTCGAACAGCCTCGCATACGACGAGCAGACCGTTCTCGCAATGAACCCCCTCGACGGCGGACTTTCGCTCCCAGGCTGGGACGAGAGCTATACGCTCGACGGACTTCGCGATCTTCTCAGACAGTATGAGAGCATAGACGAGGAGCAGCTTTGGAAAAATCTTGAGGCGTTCCTTACTAAGGTGATACCCGTAGCACACGAGGTAGGCATCAATATGGCAATACACCCCGACGATCCGCCGTGGGGTATCTTCGGTCTGCCGAGGATCATAACCTGCGAAAAGAATCTCGAGAGATTTCTCAGCATCGTTGACCTTCCCGAGAACGGTCTGACCTTCTGCACAGGCTCTCTCGGTGCGTCTCCCGATAACGATCTCGTCGCAATGAGTGCGAAATTTGCAAAGAGGATCCACTTCGCCCACATACGTAATATAAAGCACACTGGCGAGCGTCAGTTCCACGAGGTAGCCCATCCCACCGACTGCGGCTCTCTCGATATTTACGGAATAATGAGATCCCTCCACGATAACGGCTTCGACGGATATATGCGTCCCGACCACGGAAGAATGATCTGGGGCGAGCACGGAAGATACGGCTACGGTCTCTATGACAGAGCACTCGGAGCTACCTATCTTCTCGGTCTTTGGGAAGCGATCGACAAGGATTCAAAAAATAATTAACAGGAGAAGGCTATGAATAAGGTATGTGTAATTACAGGCGCAGGCGGAGTCCTTTGCTCCTCATTTGCGCAGGAAATGGCAAGACGGGGCTACGGCGTGGCATTGCTCGACCTCAATGAGGAGGCGGCACGCAGGGTAGCGGATACGATAAACGAAAACGGAGGCGTCGCGCGTGCATACGGCGTGAACTGTCTCGATAAGGCAAGCATTGAGTCCGCTCACGAGAGGATCCTCGCAGATCTCGGAAAATGCACCGTGCTCATCAACGGAGCGGGCGGAAACAATCCCCGCGCTACCACTGACAAGGAGTATTACGAGCTCGGCGACGAGGACAGGGACGATATAAAGACCTTCTTCAACCTCGACAAATCGGGCTTTGAGTTTGTTTTCAACCTCAATATTATGGGAACGCTCCTTCCCACGCAGGTCTTTGCGAGGGATATGATCGGTCAGAGCGGTTGCTCGATCCTCAATGTCTCGTCAATGAATGCATATAGACCTCTTACCAAGATCCCAGCATATAGTGCGGCAAAGTCGGGAGTTTCGAACTTCACGCAGTGGCTCGCCGTGCACTTTGCGGAGGCAGGAATAAGAGTCAACGCGATGGCGCCCGGCTTCTTCGTTACAAATCAGAACAGGGCATTGCTCTTTAATGAAGACGGCACACCCACCTCTCGCACGGATAAGATACTTCGCGCGACGCCCATGCACCGTTTTGGTGAGACGGACGAGCTTCTCGGAACGCTCCGCTTTCTCACCGATCCCAATGAGTCGGGCTTTGTAACGGGAATCGTCATACCCGTCGACGGAGGCTTCTCCGCATATTCTGGAGTTTAATATCAAAAGCGGATAATACAAGCAATATGATCCCTATCGCATCGAAATCACGGTGCGATAGGGATTTTTTTACGAAAATAGCAAAAAATCGTGAATGGGGGATTGACAAAATTCGACTTTATATGTAGAATGTCATTATTAACACTAATATAAAAAGGAGAATTACTATGAAATCAAAGTGTTATCATTCAAAACGCGGCTTTACATTAGTCGAGCTGCTCATCACAATCACAATAATCTCGATCCTCACCACGGTGAGCGTTGTCGGATACGTGAGCTTCATCAACAAGGCTAACGAGGCTCGGGATCAGGCAATGGTGGATCAGCTCAACCGTCTCAAGCAGGCATACGAGGTGGAAAACGGTAAGGAGATCACAGACGAGGAGCTGTCAAAGCTTCTCACGGACAGCGGTATCTCATTCGGCGACGCATCCCCCGCATCCAATGGGCAAAAGCTCTATTACGATCACGAAAACAATACCTTTGTCCTCGGCGACGCTAACGAGGCAGAAAGCAACAGCAGCCTCACGGAGATCAACGAGGAATTGCTCAGCGGCACCACCACGCCGAGTGAGGGAACGCAAAAGCCATCTACCGCAATAAAAACCAAATACACCAGTAAGTCAAATTCTAAATACAATGGCTCTGAAAAATCTATTGAATTAGAGGATGGTGTGCTGAATATCGGCAATGTTAAAGATGATTTTGTCAATCTGGATATCAAAGAGATATTGGAAAATATCAATGGCGAAATTAAACTAACATGCACACCCGTTGCAACCGTCGATTACGGATATACGCATAATGCTCAAGAAGATACGCATTACATCTCAAATGATAATATAATAACCTTTTATTGCTCCGGTAGATATGAGTTAACTATCTCCTGTGGCAGCTTTAAGGAAACGATAACCGTAAACGTTGATAACTCCGTATGTGATAAGTATGATATAGCAGAATTATCAACTAATGGATCAGCATCAATATTCACCACAAATTACAATAGTGATGCCAAAACCTCAAGCATAATACTTCACATATTCGGCGGAATAACCATCAACGATTATTCTTCGAATGATCCTGAATCCTATACTATCAAATTGCTTGACGGAGACAAGAGCAACAACACGGAGATACAAAAAAAGCTTATAGACTCAAAGAGATTAAAGGTGCTTATCGACGGTAAAGAGCAGAACATTCAACTGAAAGACACCCATTATTCGATCCAGCTTGATAATTTGGAATTGAAACAGCACAGCATAGAGATCGAATACCGTTTTCTCTCCTACAACGGCGAGTGGGTATCGCAGACTTTTGTGTTTTCATTCAATTTAAAAAGCTCACAAGCAACCGATAAAACAATCTCCATACGCAACTGACAAACCCCGATGTTATGATATAACACCATAGAAAAAATCATCAGAGGGATTCATGCCCTTTAAAATCACGGCAAAAAATAAATAAATTTAGGTGTAAGAGACCAAAAAATAAGTCTTTTGCACCTGAATTTTTATTTTGATACTTGACTTTATTCATTTTTGTGATATAATAATCTTGCTACACAAAATGAATAAATTGTGGGATATGGTATATTTATACCTTGTTATAGCTATACCTATATTCATCACTTCACATACTATTTTTAGAATTCGGTAAAAACGCACATTCCACAGATAGTATGTGATCCATATCCCATTTATCCGTTTTGTGTAGCAGCAAGGGAGTTTGCGTTTTTCGGTGCGTCACTCTCTTGACGCACCTTTTTTGATTTCAGAAAACTTTTTTCTCGAAAAAAACTTGATTTTTGAAAAAATGGTGTTATTATTAATCGACTACTTTTAAGGAGGTCACTAAAATGAGTATAATAAGTGTAAGCAATCTCTCAAAAACCTTCAAAAAGCCGCTCCGCAAAGAGGGACTCGGCGGAATGGTGAAGTCCTTGTTTTCGAGAGAGTACGAGGAAATAAAGGCTGTAGACGGAATCTCATTTGACATAGAGCAGGGCGAGATAGTCGGCTATATAGGTGCTAACGGTGCAGGAAAGTCTACAACGATAAAGATGATGTGCGGCATTCTGTACCCTACGGAGGGCAGCGTTACCGTCAACGGCATGAGCTTTACCGACAACAGACAGCTGATAAACAAGGAAATGGGTGTCGTGTTCGGTCAGAAGACTCAGCTCTGGTGGGATATACCGCTTATCGAGACCTTCAAGATACTAAAGAGCATCTACGAGGTTCCCGACGACGAGTACAACGAGAGGTTTGAATACCTCTGCGACCTGCTTGATATGAAGCCGTTTTTGACGCAGAATGTAAGATCCCTCTCCCTCGGTCAGCGTATGAGAGCGGATTTTGCGGCGGCGCTCATACATTCACCTAAGATCGTCTATCTTGACGAGCCGACGATCGGTCTTGACGTTCTCGTAAAGGACAAGATCAGAAGCGCCATAAAGGAGCTCAACAAAAAGTACAACACCACGGTAATACTTACGACTCACGATATGAAGGATATCGAGGAGCTCTGCAACAGAATAATCATAATTGACAAGGGAAGGATCCTTTACGACGGAAGCCTTGCGAATATAAAATATCGCTTTGGCAACACCAAGACCGTGTTCGTTCCTTCAAACGTCGAGCTTGACCATGCCGAGATCACAGCACGCTTTTCAGGCGTCAGCCTCGAGGATCACGGCGACAGGATAGGCATAAAATTCTCGGTCGACGAGGTTGATCTTGATGATATGCTGATATATCTCATCGGTACATATCATATAAAGGATCTGAAGATCGATGACATTTCCATTGAGGATATTACTAAGCAATTATATGAGAAGCATTAAGAAAAAATTTAACCTCTATCTGCCCTTTGCAAAGGCGGGCATCAAGACCGAGCTCGCATACAAGGCGCAGATAGTGATGTGGATGATCATATCGTTCTTTGAGATATTTTTCGTTCTGTTCCTATACAGTGCGATATATCGCAACTCCCCCGACGGCATGGGTTCGATAATAAACGGGTTCTCATTCCACGATATGATACTGTATATGATAACATCCTTCTTCTTTTCGTTCGTTATGGGATCAGGAGATACTGCATACGACATATATACGGATATCAAGGAGGGAACTATCGCCAATACCCTCACAAAGCCCGTTTCATACAGAACACGCCACCTCTTTTCCTACTTTGGCGTGCTCACCTTCGACTATGCAGTTGTCATAGTACCGTTTTTGACGGTGGTGTACGCTATATTCATTGCCTGCGGATATTTCACCCCCACAGCAGGTGAATTTGCTCTGAATGTAATGCTTTTTATAGTGTTCAGCGTGCTTGCAGGCTTTGTCAACAACAGCGTCAGCTATTTTATAGGTATGCTCGTATTTTATACAGATCACCTTTTCGGTCTCAATCTTGCAAGGAATGCACTCCAAAGCTTCCTTGGCGGTAAATCCGTACCGCTCGCATATATGGGTAAGCTCGGTGTGATATTCTCGTACACGCCCTTTGCATTTATGAACTCGATACCCGTCCTCACGCTCATGTGCAAGCTTACGATAGAGCAATCTCTCACGTATATGCTCATAGCAATTCTTTGGATAGGCGGCATCGAGCTTGTGAACCATTTGATATTCCGCCACGCTATACAAAAGCTGACTGTACAGGGAGGTTGACCTATGAAAAAATATATAAAGCTGTATTTTACATACGCCAAACTCTCGCTCATGAGCAAGCTCGTATATAAGGCGAATGTCTTTATCGGTATCGTCGGATTCCTCTTTACCGAGATTACCTCGCTCTTTACGCTCTACTTCCTTGTCAGCAGTGTTCCCGAGATAGACGGCTACACGATCTATCATATCGGGTTTTTGTTCGGACTTACGAATATGGCAATAGGCATCGACCACCTCCTGACGGACAGGCTCTGGACGGTGGCATATTACGAGGTCAAGCAGGGAAAGCTCGATCACATGTTCCTGCGTCCGCTCCCCGTGCTGTTTCAGGTCATAGCGTCCGAGGTACAGCTCGAGGCATTTGGAGAGATCCTGATTGCAGTAGCACTTATGTCATTTTGCGGTGCGAACCTCACGATTATATGGAGTGCTGTCAATATCCTGACGCTCGTGATCGGTATAATCTGTGCCGCCATCACCATAACCTCGTTCAAGATACTGTTTGCCTCGCTCGCCTTCAAATTTCAAAGGAGCGGGCCGATGCTGCAGTTCGTCTATAACTTCTCGTCCTACGCAAAGTACCCGATGAAAATATATCCGAAGGCCATACAGGTGATACTTACCTATATAGTACCCCTCGGACTCTGTCTTTTCTTCCCGTATGAGAACCTGTTCGAGTATACGCACTCACCCCTCGTCCTCATCGTGGCTATGATAGCCTTCACCGCGGTGTTTAGCCTAATATGCGTTTCCGTCTGGAATAAGCTCATTAAAAAATACGAAAGCACCGGGACTTAACAAAAAAATCACCTGCTATAGCTGTGTGTTCATAAAATAGTTGCATTATTTTACAGCAAATTTTGCCAGACCTGTTGAAAAGTATATCAAAGCTATGCTATAATGTGTATACACACTAACATGGGCGGAGTTATAACGGATGGAAAAGCTATTGTCCTGTGCGTTCAATATGGATAGCGGCTGCGTGGAGCTGAAATTCAACGATGGCAGTATTGACTTCTGTTCGGCGGTTTTGCTAACCGCTTGCCTTGAAAGAAACGAAACGAAGCAAAAATTTTGCAGGCACGAATCAAAAAA